>NZ_JBGXYA010000001.1:0-18012 GCF_041814905.1 Glaesserella sp.
AATGCCGGGCGACAACATCAAAATGACTGTGAGCTTAATTCACCCAATCGCAATGGACGAAGGTTTACGTTTTGCGATTCGTGAAGGTGGTCGTACAGTCGGTGCGGGCGTTGTTGCGAAAATCATCAAATAATTGATTTTGTAATCTACGTTACAAACACAAAAGGCAGATCAAAATATCTGCCTTTTTACTTTTAGCATAGTAAATAAAACGACTATTGTGAAAACTTCGCTAACTCGGTTCTTACTCTCAGTCCCCAATAGCTTGTTAACCCCGTTGTATGATTAATCATTTTTCCGTCTTTAATGATTAAAATTGTAGGTGTTGCCTGAATATCCCAGCTTTTAGCAAATTCACCCATTGGATCACTTATTGTAGTAAAACTATAATTATTCTCTCTTAAGTAATCAGAAACTTCTTGATCTGTACCTGATTTAATCGCTACCGTTAGTATAGGTACGCCTTGTTCAGTTAATTGCTGAATCGCGGGAGAAGTAAATTTACAAAAAGTACACCAACTCCCCCAAAAATAGAGTAACATCGGTTGGTTATGGCTAATTTGAGCAATAATCTTTGGCTGTTTCTGTATATCAAACAAAACTTGTTCTGCAAATTGTATTGGCGAAGTTGGTTTGCGAAACCAATCCACCACCACACTTAAAATAATAAATAAACTACCAAATAACAGAACATTTTTACTAAAACGTACGAATAGCCCGCTCTTATTCACTAGATATCCTTATTGTGCATTGCAGCATAAGAGGTTGCACCACGGGCGAGCATTCGAAGTTGCATAACCACTCGCTCCTTCAATTTTTGGCGCTCTTGGTTATTCATATCCAAAGCATGAGAACCTGCTGTAAACACTAAAGTCACTAACCCTTCAGATTGGATATAAGCTAAATCGCGATCGATAAATTTATCCTTCATTTGAATATATTCTGCTAATTCCGCTACAAAATGCTGTATCTCACGTGATGCAGCTGTACGAAACGCCTGTGACGTTCCGGAACTTTCACGCAACAGTAAACGGAACATATTCGGTCGTTCGTCGATAAATTCAAAAAACGTATCGACAGAGATGACCACAACGCTTCCACCTTTTTCTAAACGTTTACGGGCCTGGCGCATCAGTTGACGCAGAATTAGACCGGATTCATCCACCATCGCCAAACCTAATTCATCCATATCCTTGAAATGGCGATAAAAAGAAGTCGGTGCGATACCAGCTTCACGGGCAACTTCCCGTAAACTTAAATTGGAAAAACTCTTTTCTGCAGTAAGCTGATTGAAAGCTGCATCGACCAACGCTCTACGTGTCTTTTCTTTTTGAATGGCACGAACACCGATACTCATTATTTCGATTCCATAATTTGTTTAATTTCTTTCGCTAAACGTTCGTATCGCAAACGCAACGGAGAACCCGGACGATAAATCAAACCTACTGCACGGTAAGGTTCCGGCTCATTGAAATGTAAATAAGTAATATTATCCGATTGAGAAGATGCAGCGAGTTCCGGAATAAATGCAATTCCAACATTTGCAGCAACCATATTACGTAACGTTTCGATACTGCTTGCTTTAAAATGTATATTTTCTTTTGCGCCAACTGACAAGCAATAATCCATGGTTTGCATTCTCAAGCAATGTCCGTCATCCAGCATCAACATCTCTTTATCACGTAATTGAGAAAGCGATAAATTACCTTGTTTTGCCCACTCATGCTCTACAGGTACCGCCAATAGCATTTTTTCATTACAAATAGGTACCTCGATAAAAGGTTCACTCTCTTTAGTAAACGCTAAAATTCCGCAGTCTAATTGACCTGCTTCTAATTGCTCAACTAATACGGACGTTTGTAACTCGTAGATATAAACGTCTAACGTAGGAAATAACGCTTTTAATTTAGGTAAAATTAACGGGGCAATATAAGGACCTAAAGTTGGAATCACGCCGACATGAATCGGACCGGACATATCTTTCCCTTGATTGCTCGCCATTTCACGTAAAATTTTGACTTCACGTAACACTACCTTAGCCTGTTCAACCAGCGTTAATCCTGCCTGAGTAAACAGCACTTTTCGGCTGGTACGTTCCAATAAAACCGTACCTAACTCATCTTCCAATTTTCTGATCTGACCACTTAATGTCGGTTGGCTCACATTACAGGCATCGGCAGCTTTACGAAAGTGCTTAAAATCAGCTAATGCAATGAGATACTCCAAATCACGAATATTCATGTTTTTTACACCTCTATTAATATAATAGGCTGAATTATGGCACATTTGGGTGTAAAATGCGTAGAATTTTTGAAACAATCACAGGAGAAAAGAAAAATGGCTTTCAAAGATATGACAGGTCAAAAAGTACCGAATGTCACATTTAAAACACGCCAAGGCGATGCTTGGGTCGATGTGACTACCGACGAACTATTTAACAATAAAAATGTAATCGTATTCTCTTTACCGGGTGCGTTTACACCAACTTGTTCTTCAACTCACTTACCGCGCTACAATGAATTAGCAAAAGAATTTTATGCATTAGGCGTAGATGAAATCGTTTGTATGTCAGTTAACGATACCTTTGTTATGAATGCATGGAAAGCAGATCAAGAATCCGACAACGTCACCGTCATCCCAGACGGTAACGGCGAATTTACCGAAGGCATGGGTATGCTTGTCGGCAAAGAAGATTTAGGTTTCGGCAAACGCTCATGGCGTTATTCTATGTACGTGAAAAACGGCGTCGTCGAAAAAATGTTTGTTGAACCGGAAGAGCCGGGCGACCCGTTCAAAGTATCTGATGCAGATACGATGATCAAATATTTGAACCCTAACTGGACAGCAAAACCGTCTGTGGCGATTATCACTAAACCGGGCTGCCCGTTCTGTGCTAAAGCGAAAGCATTATTAGAAGTGAAAGGTTTTGCTTATGAAGAAATCGTTCTGGGTCGTGATGCAAGCACCACTTCATTACGTGCTATTAGCGGTCGTACAACAGTGCCGCAAGTCTTTATCGGCGGTAAACACATTGGCGGTAGCGATGATTTACAAGCATACTTTGAATAATTTGAAGAATGCTTAACCACAAAAGCTAAGTCTAACGACTTAGCTTTTTTATTTTTCCATGATGCTTAAATTGCAAAATAACAGCCCAAACTGACCGCTTGTAAATCCCATATCAAACCGAACATAAGCTGAGATATAAGCCTTCACCTACTTTGTTGCACGTAGCGACACTTCACCGATAGCAAAACAACGAACAATATCACCTTGCCGTAACATTAATTCTCCTTCGTCATTAATACCTAACGAAATACCGTGGATTTCATCAGATTCCGTGACTAATTTCACCGCCTGATTGCGGAAAATATCAAACGCCTGCCAACGTTCTATGTAATCAGCAAATCCCGCTTGCGGATAACGTTGCAGTGCTTGCTGAAGGTGCGTTGCCAAATGTGCCGCTAATTGAGTGCGATCGATTTGATAATCGGATAAATCACTCCACGCTTGTGTCACAACGGCTTCATCGACATTTTTCATCCCTAAATTCAAACCGATACCAATCACTAAATAAACACCGCAATGATCTACGCGGCTTTCAATCAGAATTCCGCCCATTTTTTTTCCGTTATGGTAAATATCATTTGGCCATTTAATTTGGATATTCGGCACGTTCAACGCTTGAAATGCTTCGGCAATCAGCACTGATACCACTAAACTTAACGATGAAAGTTGTTCAATATGTTTTGACGGATAGTGCCACAACATCGAAAAATAGAGGTTTTGACTTTGCGGTGAATACCACTGCCGACCACGTCTGCCGCGCCCTGCGGTTTGTGTTTCCGCAACACAAAGGGAGCCGTTCTCAAGTTGCTTGTAGTGTGTCAGTAAATATTCGTTCGTTGAATCGATCTCCTTAAAAAGCAAAACTTGCCCTTGAATTAAGGCTTGGCTGACAATTTTTTGATCAATATGCATCACAAACGCCCTGTCAAATCAACGTGTCACGAGTTCACTATCCACTTCACCGTATTTGCCGATAAAACGAACTTCCGGGTGTAATTCAATGCTGAATTGCTCGCGGACACGACGACGCACTTCACGAGCTAACGCCAACACATCGGCACCGGTAGCATTCTCTTTGTTAATCAATACCAATGCCTGTTTGGTATGCACTGCCGCCCCGCCGATTTGGTATCCTTTCAAATTTGCTTGGTCGATCAACCATCCCGCAGGCACTTTAACGCTACCATCGGCCTGCGGATAGCTCGGTATTGTCGGACAAGCGGTCTGAATTTGCTGAAATTTTTCAAAATCTACCACCGGATTCTTAAAAAAGCTGCCGGCATTGCCGACTTCATCAGGATTCGGCAGTTTTGAACGACGTACCGCACACACTTCATCAAACACTTCGGTCGGCGTCACCTTCTGCGGGTCGAATTGTGCCAACGAACCATAGTTCAGCACCGGTTGCCACGCCTTGGCCAGCTTAATTCCAACAGCAACAATCGCATAATGGTCGCGATATTGTTGTTTGAAAATACTTTCACGGTAACCGAAACGGCACGCTTGTTTGGTTAAACGCAATATCTCACCATTTTTGAGATTTAATACGTCCACATAGTCACATACGCGTTCAAACTCAACGCCGTAAGCCCCAATATTTTGAATCGGTGCAGAACCGACTACACCGGGAATCAAGGCTAAATTTTCCAAACCGCCCATCCCTTGAGCCAAGGTCCATTGTACCAATTCATGCCAATTCTCACCGCCTGCTATATGCAGATAGTGAAATTGTTGATCTTCTCGCTGTGTAATCCCCTTTAATTGGTTCACCAGCACCGTGCCGTCAAAATCCTCAAGAAAAAGTACATTCGAGCCTTGTCCGAGTAACAACACCGGTTGTTCTGCCTGATAAGCTTTCTGCCATTCGGCCAATAACTGTTCTTGCGTATCAAATACAATAATTTGCTGCGCTTTTGCCGGCAAATGGAAGGTATGAAAAGGGGTTAAGGTTTGTTTCATAATACTCTGTTTTATCTAAAAAGAGGATGCCTGTTTAGTACAAGCATCATGCTGGCTAACGGATTATTCTAAATTCTGGATCTGCTCACGCATCTGCTCAATTAATACTTTTAGTTCCACAGCAGAATTCGTGACCTCGGCATTAATCGATTTTGAAGCAAGGGTATTCGCCTCACGATTCAGTTCTTGCATCATAAAATCCAATTTACGCCCCACTGCACCGCCTTTTTTCAATATAGAAGCAGTTTCTTTTACGTGGAGCTGTAAACGATCCAGCTCTTCCGCCACATCGACTTTTTGTGCCAATAGTACCATCTCTTGCTCCAGTCGTTGCGGATCGAATTGCAGATTCAACTCATCAAAACGTTGTTGTAAACGATCTTTTTGCCATTGCAATACGCTTGGCATTTGTATTTGGACCTTTGTCGCCTCACTTTCAATCGCATCCAAACGTTGTTGAATTAAAAGCTGCAAGTTTGCACCTTCACGGGCGCGCATTGCGATAAAATCCGCCAAAATCTGTTCAAAACCGTTCAGTAAATCTTGACCGATTTGGTCCAGATCTTGATTTTGTGCATCGACCACACCCGGGAAACGCAAAATATCCACAAGGTTAATTTCGCCATCATTCGCAGTTTCTCTCAACCATTGTAACGAGCTGATAACCTGTTTGGCATAATCTTGATTAATCGATAAGCTGTTGTTTTGATTTGTATTTAATTCGATGCGCAAACTGCATTCTACCTTACCGCGCGTGAGCGAAGCACGTAAACGCTCACGCAATGTCATTTCTAAATTACGGAAATTTTCCGGTAAGCGAAAATAGGTCTCCAAAAAGCGCTGGTTTACCGAACGAATTTCCCATACTGCATTACCCCACTCTTTTTTAAGCTCAAGGTGGGCAAAAGCTGTCATACTGTAAATCATTTATGAGTATCTCTTTTGCTGACAAAATGTAGCATATTGTACTTGTTATTCTGCTAGAATAGGGAAATTTTTGCTTATAGAGAGGAATAAATATGCGTCCGAATAATCGCTCGGAAAATCAAATTCGCCCAATCACCATTACCCGCAACTATACCCGCTACGCAGAAGGCTCGGTCTTGATTGAATTCGGAGAAACCAAAGTATTATGTAACGCAACGGTTGAAGAAACCGTTCCTCGCTTTTTAAAAGGTCAACAACAAGGTTGGGTAACCGCCGAGTACGGAATGTTACCGCGTTCGACTCATAGCCGAATGCAGCGCGAAGCGGCAAAAGGAAAACAGAGCGGACGCACGATGGAAATTCAACGTTTGATTGCCCGTTCTCTGCGTGCCATCGTCGATTTAAAGCAATTAGGTGAGCGAACCGTGACGATTGATTGCGATGTCATCCAAGCCGATGGCGGCACCCGCACTGCAGCAATCACCGGCGCTTGTGTCGCATTGCACGATGCGATGAATAAACTGATTGCCGATGGCATATTAAAAGAGAATCCGATGAAAGGTTTGGTTGCAGCAATTTCAGTAGGCATTGTTGATGGTATTGCGGTATGCGATTTGGAATATGTGGAAGACTCCAATGCCGAAACGGATATGAACGTAGTGATGGTAGACAGCGGAAAATTAGTGGAAGTACAGGGAACCGCCGAGGGTGAGCCGTTTAGCCATACCGAATTACTTACTCTGCTCGGTTTAGCCGAACAAGGTATCCGCCAGTTAATTGATGCACAACGTAAAGCACTGGCGCAATCGGTTTAGTCATACAAGCGGTCGGTTTCAGCCTGAAATTTGCAAATATTTTACCCCGCTCCTTTCCAACAAGCGAGCGGGGATCCTACGCTAAATCTCATCTGCGTGGTGAATCATCACAAATCTTTCCCACAACTGCTCGTTGGTTTCGATATGCTCCGGATCGGTAATAATACAATTATTGATCGGACAAACTTTTTGGCAAGTCGGCGTTTCATAATGTCCGACGCATTCGGTGCATAACGCCGGATCAATGACATAAATATCATCGCCCATCGAAATCGCCTGATTCGGACATTCCGGTTCACACATATCGCAATTGGTACATTTGTGAGTGATCAACAATGCCATAAATTTTTACTATTACCCTTAATGAATTTGAAGTCGGCGATTATACCTATCCCACCGAAAGTAGAAAGTCTTTATACACAATTTTGCAAATTTTTTGCCAAAAACGACCGCTTGACTATACATTTTATTCAAGAAAAAAATGACAAAATCACCGAATTCGCCTATCATTCCCGCCATCATTGTGAGGACCGAATTATGACAAATTTTGCTTATCTTCAACACAAACGCAAGCAACTAAAATTGAAAGTCAACGATGTCTGCGAGCAGGCAGGTGTTACACGCGCTTATTTTAATCAGCTTGTGACCGGTAAAATTAAAAATCCGAGTGCAACAAAGCTAAAAGCACTGCATCAAGTGCTGGGTATTGTTGAAGAGCAGAATCAACGTGTCGGGGTCATTTTCGGTAAGTTCTACCCTGTACATACCGGTCATATCAATATGATCTATGAGGCTTTCAGTAAAGTTGATTTATTACACGTCATTGTCTGTACCGATACCGAGCGGGACTTACAGCTGTTCCATGACAGTAAAATGAAACGTATGCCGACTAACGAAGATCGCCTGCGTTGGATGCAACAAATTTTTAAATATCAACAAAAACAAATATTTATCCATCATTTAGTGGAAGATGGTATTCCGAGTTACCCGAACGGTTGGGATGGTTGGACAGACCGCGTAAATGCACTTTTTGCCGAAAAAAATATCCGTCCGAGCATGGTGTTCAGCAGTGAAGTTCAAGATAAAGTCCCTTATGAGAAATACTTGAATTTAGAAGTGCATTTGGTTGATCCGACCCGCAGTTCTTTCAACGTTTCGGCGACCAAAATTCGTAATAATCCATTCCAATATTGGCGCTTTATTCCGAAAGAAGTGCGTCCGTTCTTCGTTAAAACCATTGCGATTTTAGGCGGCGAAAGTAGCGGTAAAAGCGTGTTGGTCAGTAAGTTGGCGAATGTATTTAATACGACATCCGCATGGGAATACGGACGCGAGTTTGTCTTTGAACAACTGGGTGGCGATGAGCAGGCAATGCAATATTCTGACTATCCGCAAATGGCGTTAGGCCATAAACGTTATGTGGACTATGCGATGAAACATGCGCATAAAGTGGCCATTATCGATACCGATTACATCACTACTCAGGCTTTCTGTATTCAATATGAAGGTAAAGCACATCCGTTTTTAGATTCAATGATCAAAGAGTATCCGTTTGATGTCACTATTTTATTATCCAATAACACCAAATGGGTCGACGACGGGTTACGTAGTCTCGGATCTCAAAAGCAGCGCCAACGCTTCCAACAGTTACTCAAAAAATTATTGGAAAAATATAACGTACCTTATATTGAAATTGAATCCCCAAGCTATTTAGACCGTTACAACCAAACCAAAGAAGTCGTAGAAGCCATTTTAAATGATGAGCCGATTCCGTTAACTTATAGCCCTGAGGACTAACGAAACCCATGATACTTTTTGCAGGCGATCCCCACGGCAGTTATGCACATCTTTATCCTTTCATTCAAGAACAGGAGAATGTGGCATTGGTGATTTTAGGTGATTTACAGCTCACGACTACCGAGGAACTTGATAAACTTGCACAACATTGTGATATCTGGTTTATTCACGGGAATCATGACAGTAAAACGGTCGCTGCATTTGAATCTATTTGGGGAACCGCGTGGAAAGCGCGTAATCTGCACGGACGTGTAGTAAATATCCAAGGAGTAAAAATTGCCGGTTTAGGCGGTGTGTTCCGCGGACATATTTGGATGCCTCCGCATCGCCCGATGTTTTTTGATCCGATTCACTACTGCCAATATTCGCCGCAAGAACGTATTTGGCGCGGCGGAGTACCGCTACGTCACCGTACATCCATTTTTCCATCGGATGTTGAAGCCCTTGAAAGCCAAAAAGCAGATATTTTAATTACCCACGAAGCTCCCCGCCCGCACCCTCAAGGATTTGCGGTTATCAATCAATTAGCTCGAAAAATGGGAGTAAGAAAAATTTTCCACGGTCATCATCACGAAAATTTTGATTATCGCCCGATTAATCGCAATAAAGCCTGCGATATCTATAATATCGGCTTCCGCAGCCTTGCCGATATCAACGGTAACTATCTACTTATCGGTATCGACGACAGAGAGAAATAACTCGCTTCTTATCGCTGAAATATACAAATAACAAGCGGTCGGAATTCGCAAATTTTTTGCAAATTCCGACCGCTTGTAGAATTTAATATTAACCTTCGCAGCTACTACAGCTTAGTAAGTTACGGTTAAATACTTGCGCCGCACTCATTGAATATTGATAGTAAATCGACTTAATACCCAATTCTTCTGCGGTTAAGTACAACTGGTTCAAATCGCGCGCCGGGGTTGCCGGGTGAACCATAATATTAATACTTTGCCCTTGATCAATGTATTTTTGACGCTGAGCCGCCTGTTGAATCACACTTAACTGACTGATTTCCGAAAAAGTTTTAAAGACTTCTTTTTCATGGTCGGTCAATGCTGCCAAATGCTGAACCGAACCGTCATTTAACAAGATACTTTCCCACGTCTCTTCCGTATCCAATCCCCTTTCTTGCAGTAATTTTTCTAAGAACGGATTTTTATACACAGTTTTGATTTTTGCTAAATCTTTTACATAATAGTTTGATTTAAACGGCTCAACTGACGGTGATACACTGCCTAAAATAAAACTACTCGATTTGGTCGGAGCAATACTCATTAATGTCGTATTACGGCGTCCATAGCCTTTTAATAATTCAGGTTCACCAAAACGTTGTGCAAGCTCTTTTGATGCTTGTAGTGTTTTATCGCGTAACGTTTTAAACACTAAATTATTTTTTTGCATCGCTTCAAAACTATCAAACGGAATATTATTCGCCTGCAAATAGCTGTGCCAACCCAATACGCCTAAACCCAATGCACGGTGACGGCGGGCAAAACGATTTGCGCGATCTAAAAACGGAATTTCGGCACTTTTCTCAATGAACTCAGACATGACTACATCTAAAAAGTAAGTTAATACTTCCGGCGCATCAGTATCTTTCCACTCATCAAAATAGAGCAAATTCATTGAAGATAAACAACAAACGAAACTCTCGTCTGCGCTTGACGGTAACATAATTTCCGTACAAAGGTTACTCGCATGAACCGTCATATTTTTATCTTTATACACGTCCGGGCGACCTGCGTTCGCATTGTCTTTAAAGAATAAATACGGAATACCGGTTTCGGTTTTGCGCTGTAACAATTTTGCCCAAAGCTGGCGTTTATGCGGATCGCCTGCTTTCATAGATTGTAACCACTCACTGCCGACACAAACACCATAGTACATGAGCTGAATAGGGTTACCTTCGGTGTGGATATCAAGCCATTCATCGATATCACCATGCTCAATATCAATATAGCCGGCAAATTGCCCTTTACGAGACGTACCTTGCGAAATAACGTCGATTACCGTATCAAATAACTTACTGAAATTAAATGAACCGTCGGATTTACCGTTATTTTTGATGGCAGAACCGCGCGGACGAATATCACCGAAATATGCCGACGTACCACCGCCTATTTTACTCATCATTCCGACTTCCGCGGTAGTCACCATAATCTCGTGAATAGAGTCCCCAATATAGCTACCAAAACACGAAATCGGCAAACCGCGATCCAAACCAAAGTTTGACCAAATTGGTGAAGACAGCGAGAAGTAGCCACGCCCCATATAGTAATAGAACTTGTCGGCAAAACCTTCGATACCGAGACGACGCTCTGCATGTTCTGCGATATAGCGAATTCGTTCTAAGGCCGTAGTGCCTTCTAATAAATAACCGCGTTGTAAAAATAGACGGCTATCGTCATTTAGCCATTCAAAATCCGGTCGTTTTACATCCGTATAGCCGAGTTCGAATAACTTGGGTTGATAGTAGGAATTAGAATAAGTCATCGGCGGTAATCTGTTTCATTTTTTTGCTATAGTCAGTACTACGTTTGTTAAAGAAATCGGTCTCTTTTGTTGAAAGGATTTCAATATCAAACCACTCAGTTTCTTTTAAAAGCGAAGGATCCACATTATGCGGAGGCTCTAAGCCTAAAGTTGCTAATGAATTGTTGTAACGATTCATAATGTAATTTTCGACGGTTTTTTTCGTAATAAAAGTTAAATCACCTTCTTCAAAAATCCAGTCTAAAATACCGCGCTCCGCTTCCAACGCTTGATTAGCCAGTGTTTGTAATTCTTCAAAAAACTCCGGGGTAAAGAGTTCGCTGTGTTCCTCGCGTAAAATTTCATATAACGCAATACCGAAACGACCGTGAATTTCTTCTTCTTTTGAGGTTGCTTCTACTGCGTTTGAAATGCCCTTAAACAAATTTCTGTGTTTGTTAAATGACATCATAATTAGAAATTGGCCGAATAACGAAATATGTTCAACGAAAAGTGAGAACAACACCAAGGAAAGTACAAATTGCCCTTTACCGGTATCTTTTTCCTTCATGAACTCTTCCATATAACGGATACGGTTCATTAGCGGCTCAATATCAGTGATTTGAGAAAACATCTCGTTTAAACCGAGTTTTTCAAGTAAGAAAGAGTAAGCATCTTTGTGACGCACCTCACTTTCTGCAAAGGTGCCGCCGACATCATCCATTTCCGGTTTTGGGAAATAACGATAAAGTTCACCCCAGAAACGCTTAACATTGACTTCAACTTGGGAAATCGCAAGCATCGCACGGGTTAATACGTGACGCTCATGATCATTGATGTTAGTGCGATAGTCTTGAATATCTCCGGTAAAATTGAATTCCGTATGCAACCAGTATGAATGGCGGATTGCGTCTTTAAATTCGAGTAATTCGGGATATTCATAAGGCTTAATTTGAATGCGTTTCTTAAAGATATTACGAGACATAGCTGACCTTAGAATAATAAGTTTTATAGACCAGCCGTATTCTATCCATATTTTTTTCTGGTTCAACATCTTGACAAATTGCAGGTACTGATTCGTTCGTTAAGAGTTATTGATTTTAAAAGAAAAAATATTTTTGTAAAAAATATCGGATTGACGCAAAAAACCATAAAAAACACAACATCTTGTGAGAGACTGCCAAACGTAACACAAGATGTTGTTAATGACAGAAAATAAACGCCCATCACAAGACAATTATTTCAATCAATAAAGAATTCTTGATTCCCTTTTCTCCCCAAAATAGAAAAGTTGGTTTCGGAGCAAGCTCTTTAACCAACCTTTGAATAAAACACCTTTTTTAGCTAAACTGTTTTTGATGATGCTAGTCCATTTCACTCATCAAACTGGCATTTCCCCCTGCTGCGGCAGTGTTAATGCTAATCGCTTTTTCATGCACTAGCGGCAATAATGATAACGCTAAATCTAAACTTTCAATATAAGTAAGAATTGCGCCGGTACGTTCTGCATAATGGGCTTTTTCTTCTGCGGTTAATGGTTCCAATACAACCATCACACTCAAATTCGGTATACCGTTAAAATCAGCCGTCACCGCCACATCTCCTGAAAAATGTTGTGCATATTTGGCTAGTTCGGAATCACGGTGAACCACAGCCTCCGCTCCACAGACAACAATGGCGATCAAAGCTTGGATTTGCTGCGCTAAAGCCCCCCGTCCGATTGCAATGACCGTTCGGGCTTCTAAGCGCATAAAGTTTGACTCACCGGTAATACCCTGCATTTTATACACTTGATTTAACGGAGAGCGACGACTTAACGCAGCGGCTAAATCGAGGGCATCTTGCAATGCCGAGCCTGACAATACCGCTTTGATATTTGCAATTAATCGGCTGATATCGACCGCTTGTCCACCTTCTAAACCGTCTAATGTCCATTGCGAACGGTTGACCAAACGTTGTAAGTAAAGCGGGCCACCGGCTTTCGGCCCAGTTCCGGATAACCCCATTCCGCCGAACGGCTGAACACCGACTACCGCACCTACCGTGTTACGGTTTACATAAAGATTACCGGCATAAATACTTTCAAGCCATAAGTCTACCGTCTCATCGATACGGCTATGCAATCCGCTGGTTAAACCGAAACCGGTCGAATTGATCTCTTGCATCACTTGTGGCAGTTTTTCAGCATCAAAACGAATCACATGCAATACCGGACCAAATACCTCCTGAGTGAGCTGATTAATGCTATCAATCTCAAGCATTGTCGGCGGTACAAAAATTCCACTCTCTTCGATCTCCCTTGCGATCGGTACTTGATAATAAGATTTTGCAACCGTTTTCATTTTATCAATGTGAGTCAATAAACGAGCTTGAGCGGTTTTATCAATTACAGGACCAATATCCGTATCTAAATACTGCGGTCTCCCCACTTTCAGTTGTGCCATCGCGCCTTTTAACATTTCGACAATATGATCAGCCACATCGCGTTGCAAATAAAGCACACGTAGCGCAGAGCAGCGTTGTCCTGCCGAATCGAAAGCAGAATTCAGCACATCGGCTACCACTTGCTCACCTAATGCCGAACTATCAACAACCATCGCATTTTGCCCACCCGTTTCCGCAACAAGCGGTACGATTCGCGTATTATTTTGCAAATTACGGTTGATATTTTTTGCCGTATCGGTCGAGCCGGTGAAAATGACTCCGTTTACACGCGGATCCGCAACCAAAGCCGTACCGACAACTTTACCGCTCCCCGGTAAACACTGTAGAGCCGCTTTCGGGATACCAGCTTGATGGAATAAATTTACCGCATAATACGCCATTAACGACGTTTGCTCTGCAGGTTTTGCCAATACCACATTACCGGCGACTAAGGCGGAAGCAACTTCACCGACAAAAATTGCCAACGGGAAGTTCCACGGACTGATTGCCACCACAACACCGCGTGGGCTACGGTAGCCTTCCGGATTATTACGTACCTCTTTCGCATAATAGCGACAAAAATCAACCGCTTCACGCACTTCGGCAATCGCATTATTCAGGGTTTTTCCGGCTTCACGTACAGCAAGATCGAAAAGTTGCGGCATATTTTTTTCCATCAGATCTGCCATTTTTTCCAATGCTTCGGCACGGACTATCGGAGAAGTATTCTGCCATTCGACTTTAAATTGCTCCGCTGCGTCAAAAGCGTTTGCAATATCCGTATCGGTTGTATCCGTGACTTCCCCGACTATTTCAAAAATATTTGCCGGGTTGTGAATTTGTCGCACGTCACTCGTTGAACCGTTCCAACCAATCACTTGCGGTACAGCACGGTATTGTCGAGTCGCCAATTGATTCAGTTGCGTTTCCAAATCACGTAAATGTATCGAATCGGTTAAATCATAACCTTTAGAATTCTGACGTTGCTCACCGAACAGTTTGATTGGTAACGGAATTTTCGGATGCATTGTGCCGTCGGTAATTTTTGCCTTCATAACCGGATCCTGAGCTAAATCATCAATACTGAGATTCTCATCCACAATTTGATTAACAAAGGAACTGTTCGCCCCGTTCTCTAACAGACGGCGAACAAGGTAGGCTAATAGTGTTTGGTAGGAGCCGACCGGTGCATAAATTCGACATTGCACATCTAAATTATCTTTCCCCACGACTTGATCGTATAAGGTTTCCCCCATGCCGTGCAAACATTGAAACTCAAAGCGCTTACCTTTTGCGAGATGGTAAATTGTCGCCAATGTTTGGGCATTATGAGTAGCAAACTGCGGATAGATCACATCTTGCGCGGATAAAAGACGTTTCGCACAAACGATGTAATTGAGATCAGTATGCACCTTACGTGAAAACACCGGATAACCTTCCGCACCATCGGTTTGCGCACGCTTAATTTCACTATCCCAATAAGCCCCTTTTACTAAGCGAATCATCAGTTGGCGATGATTAGCGCGAGCGGTTTCAATTAGATAATCAATGACATATGGGCAACGTTTTTGGTAAGCTTGCACCACAAAACCAACTCCGTTGAAACCGGCTAAATCTGGATCGGCTAATAAACGCTCCATCAAATCGAGAGAAATTTCTAAACGGTCAGCTTCTTCCGCATCAATGTTCAAACCAATATCATATTGTTTTGCCAATAAAAACAATGCCTTAAGGCGAGGATAAAGTTCTTCCATCACACGTTGGTGCTGTGCAATGCTATACCGTGGATGAATTGCCGAAAGTTTTACAGAAACACCGGAAGATTTATAGACCCCCAAGCCTCTCGATGTAGCGCCCACAGCATGAATTGAAGCAATATAATCTTGATAGTAACGCTCTGCATCATCTTGAGTAAACGCTGCCTCACCCAACATATCATAGCTATAACGATAACCCATCGCGAAACGTTTCTCACCGTTTTGGATCGCTTGTTGAATGGTTTCACCTGTCACAAATTGTTTACCTAGCAAACGCATCGCCACATCGACGCCTTTGCGAATAAGCGGCTCACCACCTCGGCTAATTAAACGGGAAAGAGCAGAAGAAAGAGAGCTTTCACTGTGAGTGGAGACTAATTTACCGGTAACAACCAACCCCCACGCTGCGGCATTCACAAAAAGTGACGGGCTTTTGCCAACATGCGAGCGCCAATCACCTTTTGAAATTTTATCACGGATTAATTTATCGGCAGTACCTTTATCAGGAATACGTAGCAACGCTTCAGCCAAACACATTAATGCCACACCTTCTTGGCTGGACAATGAAAACTCATGCATCAACGCATCGACACCACTCGCTTTTTTGCGTGCATTACGAACTTTTCCCACCAATGATTTGGTTAGCCCCTTAATTTCTTCAGCATACTCGTCGGTACAAGCTTGCTCAATCAGTTGCTTAACCAAAGATTCTTCATCAATACGATAATGTTCACTCAACTGCGAACGAATACCTGTTCCGCTTGGAAGAAGTTGATAAGTTGACATAATTTGCCTCTTAATACTAAAACCCAAAAAAGATAATTTGCAAAATTCTAAAAGAAAACAACCGCTTGTAATCTATCATAAAGAAAAAGACGGTTGCCGGGCAACCGCCTTATTCGTTATTTTTTCATCGCATCTTGATATGCTTGTTCCGCTTTTTCGAAGGTTTCAACCAACTCCGCTCTCGGTGCCGGTGTTATCAGAGAAACAATGATAATAGCAATGAAAGAAAGGATAAAGCCGGGAATCATTTCATAAATACCGCTATCCGGAACAATATCTTTCCAAAAAATAACCACCAATGCACCAACTAACATTCCGATCATTGCACCCGTAGCATTCATTCTTTTCCAAAATAGAGATAAAATCACAACCGGACCAAATGCGCAGCCAAAGCCTGCCCAAGCATTTGCAACAAGGTCTAATACTTTACTGTTTGGATCTTGCGCAATCACAATGGCTATAACAGAAATAACTAAAACCATGGCTCGTCCTAGCCAGACCAATTCTTTTTGACTTGCATTCGGGCGAATAAACCCTTTATAGAAATCTTCGGTAATCGCACTTGAACAGATCAATAATTGAGCGCTTAACGTACTCATGACTGCCGCTAAAATGGCAGATAATAAAATGCCGGCAATCCAAGGGTTAAATAACAATTTAGATAATTCAATGAACACACGCTCATGGTTTTGGTTTACTGTTGTCGCCACTTCAGGATGTGAGAAGAAGTAAGCCTGACCAAAGAAACCGACACCGACTGCACCGAACAAGCAAATGATCATCCATGCCATACCAATGCGACGCGCATTCGGAATACTTTTCACGCTATCCACAGCCATAAAACGCGCCAAAATATGCGGTTGACCGAAATAACCTAAACCCCAAGCAGCCAAACTCAATAAACCAATAAAGGTTGTTCCGGTAAAAATATCAGTAAAATCTTTATTTACTGCGGCTCCTGCTTGCATGATAACCTCGTGAGTTTTCTCAAAACCTCCTAATTCAATCAATACAAAAATGGGGGTTAAGAATAAAGCGAAAATCATTAAACTCGCTTGTACCGTATCAGTCCAGCTTACCGCAAGAAATCCACCGATAAACGTATAAATAATCGTGGCTAATGCGCCATACCATAACGCCGTAGAATAAGGGATACCAAATAAATTCTCGAATAACCTTGCGCCTGCAACGACACCGGACGCACAATAAATTGCGAAGAAAAAGAGAATAATCGAAGCAGATACGATTTTTAAAATACGCGTATTGTCGCCGAAACGATGATGGAAATATTCAGGCAAAGTTAATGCATTGGCATTAAATTCTGTGTGTATACGTAAACGACCTGCAACAAATAACCAGTTCAGGTAGGCACCAATGGTTAACCCAATCGCAATCCAACCTTCAACTAAGCCTGCGGCATATATTGCTCCCGGTAACCCCATAAGCAGCCAACCGGACATGTCCGATGCCCCTGCCGAAAGTGCGGTAACAAAGCTACCTAAACGGCGACCGCCGAGAATATAGTCCGATAAGTTATTGGTAAAACGATAGGCTACAAAGCCAATTAAGATCATTCCGATAATATAAATTAGAAATGTTGTTGTGGTTGGATCAAAGCCAAACATAGTATGCTCTCCTCATTCAATAGCTTAACAGCTACTAAATATAACAGAAATAGTGAGTTATCAGGCATCCTGCCAGTAATCAATCGATGATAATTTGCTCTTTTCTTTAAGCGGGCGCGAGTATATATGAAAATCGCCCGATAATTACAAACTTTTAACAGAAGTGTGACATAGATAACAATTTATTTTGCTAAAATTCAGCATATATCACAAACAAGCGGTCAGATTCGCCTTATAATTTGCAAAATATTCCCCCAAACCGACCGCTTGTCAGCCTTATTCTTCTGTTCATTGCTTCCGCAAAATAAAAAAAACCGCAAGCTATCTCTAACTTGCGGTTTCTCTCGTATTAAAACCCTGATGGTGCCCTACTCTCAC
>NZ_JBGXYA010000002.1:0-90455 GCF_041814905.1 Glaesserella sp.
AATCAGTGATAAGGCTAAACGCACCGAGTTGTACCGCCAAGCGCAACAAATCGCTAAAGAGCAGGCGGTGTGGTTGCCGATCGCTCACTCTACGGTCTATTTCCCGATTCGTAAAGAAGTCACGGGTTATGTGCAAAGCCCATTTATGGCGCATAATTTTTATTTAGTGGAGCTAAAATAAATTAGCCGACAGAGAAATAAATGTTTGGCATATGTGATGTCGATCACATATGCTGATAATTTTGTAAAATTCAGCCGAAAACAGACCGCTTGCATTAAAATAACTATTGCAGTTCATAAAAAAACTTGTATATTCAAAGTTTTCCGGCTATAGAAAATTAACATTTTAATAACAATTCACCAAACAAACACTATAATGGAGTGAAAATGAAAAAACTAGCGCAACTTTCTCTAATCTCATTAGCGATCGTATCAGGCACTGCCATGGCGGCTCCTAAAACATTTATTTATTGTATGGAGGCTTCGCCGTCTTTCTTTAATCCTCAATTCGGCACGGATGGTCCGACTTTAGATGCTTCAGGTCAAGCGATGTTCAATCGTTTAACGGATTTTGAAGCGGGTGAAACGAATATTATCCCGTCTTTAGCAGAAAAATGGGAAGTATCTGCAGACGGTAAAACCTATACTTTCCATCTCCGTAAAGGCGTTAAATTCCATACCACGAAAGATTTCAAACCAAGTCGTGATTTTAATGCTGATGACGTGCTTTTTTCATTTAACCGTCAATTAGATCCTAACCACCCATATCACAAAGTCTCTGGCGGTAACTACGAATATTTTATCGGTATGGATATGCAAAATATCATTGATAAAGTGGAAAAAGTCGATGATTACACGGTAAAAATCAGCTTAAAAGTGCCAAATGCACCATTCCTAGCTAACTTAGCGATGGACTTTGCTTCTATTTTATCTGCAGAATATGCCGATAATATGTTAAAAGCGGGAACACCGGAAAAAGTGGACAACAACCCGGTTGGAACAGGTCCTTTCCAATTTGTTGATTACCAAAAAGATGCACAAGTGCGTTATAAAGCCTTTGAAAATTACTGGCAAGGTAAAGCAAAAATCGATCGTTTAGTTTTCTCAATCACGCCTGATGCGTCGGTGCGTTATGCGAAATTGCAAAAAGGCGAGTGTCACGCAGCACCATATCCGAATCCGGCGGATATCGAGAAGTTAAAAACGGATGCGAATATCACGTTAATGAGTGAATCGGGATTGAATGTCGGTTATTTGCATTTCAATACGCAAAAAGCACCGTTTGATAATGTAAAAGTGCGCCAAGCATTAAACTATGCCATCAATAAAGAGGCTATTTTAGAAGCGGTTTATCAAGGTTCGGGACAAAAAGCGAAGAACCCGATTCCGCCGACAATGTGGAGCTATAATGATGCAGTACAAGATTATGAATATAATCCTGAAAAAGCGAAAGCGTTGTTAAAAGAAGCGGGTTTTGAGCAAGGCTTTGAAACGGATTTATGGGCAATGCCGGTATCACGTCCGTATAACCCGAATGCACGTCGTATGGCGGAACTTGTTCAAGAAGACTGGAAAAAAGTCGGTGTGAATGCGAAAATTGTTAGCTATGAATGGGGTGAATATCTTAAACGTATGCGTGCAGGTGACCATCAAACCGGTATGATGGGATGGAACGGCGATAACGGCGACCCGGATAATTTCTTAAATACGTTGTTAAGTTGTGCTGCCGTTGAGCAGGGTTCTAACTATGCGAAGTTCTGTTACAAACCGTTTAATGATTTAGTTACACAAGCCGCTCAAGAAATTAACCACGAAAAACGTGTAGAGCTTTATAAACAAGCTCAAGTTGTTTTCAAAGAACAAGCACCATGGGTAACGATTGCACACTCAACAACCCACTTCCCGGTACGTAAAGAAGTGATCGGTTATAAAGTGAGTCCGTTCTCATTACATAATTTCTACGGTGTTGATTTAGCGGAATAATTCTAGCTCACGCCTCTTAGGCACAATTAAAGCGGTGAGATTTTGCAAAAAATTTGTAATATCTCACCGCTTGTAGTTAAAAATAGAGAATACTGAATGTTTCAATTTATTCTTAAACGTCTTTTGATGGTTATCCCAACCTTTATTGCGATAACCTTGATTACCTTTGCTCTCGTGCATTTAATCCCGGGTGATCCGATTGAGATCCGAATGGGTGAGCGTGGTTTGACCCCCGAAGTTCACGCACAGATGATGGCACAACTCGGTCTAGATCTTCCTCTACACGAACAATATTTTAACTATATCAAGGGTGTGTTTCAGGGGGATTTAGGCAATTCGTTTCGTAATAATGAACCTGTGTTAAAAGAATTCTTTACGTTATTTCCCGCAACTGTGGAATTAGCGTTTTTTGCATTATTATGGTCATTGATTGCCGGAATTTTGTTTGGCGTGATTGCTGCGGTGAAGAAAGAATCGTGGCTCTCCCACGCCATTTCGTCGATCTCTTTAACCGGCTACTCCATGCCGATTTTCTGGTGGGGCTTAATTTTAATTCTCTATGTTTCCACGCCGCTCGGTTTACCGGCATCAGGGCGTTTACCGGCAGAATATTGGATCGAAGCTGAAACCGGTTTTATGTTGATTGATACGTGGAATTCTAACGAGCCGGGGGCATTTGTTGCAGCGATTAAATCGTTGATTTTACCTGCGATTGTTCTCGGTACTATTCCATTAGCGATTATTACCCGTATGACCCGTTCATCTATGTTGGAAGTATTGGGTGAAGATTATATCCGCACAGCCAAAGCGAAAGGGTTAAACACAACGCGTATTGTGATTATTCACGCTTTGCGAAATGCGTTAATTCCGGTGGTGACCGTGGTCGGTTTAATTGTGGGACAACTGTTATCAGGTGCGGTTTTAACTGAAAATATTTTCTCTTGGCCAGGAATTGGTAAATGGATTATTGATGCGATTAACTCGCGTGACTATCCTGTGCTACAAGGTTCAGTGCTGATTATTGCTACCTTGATTATTTTAGTGAATTTAACCGTAGATTTAATTTACGGCGTGGTTAATCCTCGGATTAGACATACTTAAAAAATTCCCCCTAATAATCCCTTCCCCCGTTTACGGGGGAAGGTGCGGAAGAGGGGATTGCAAATCGAGTTTGCAAAATTTTTATAAAATTAGACCGCTTGTAGTTGCCCTTACGGGCAATCCCCCCCTCCCTAGCCCTCCCTGTAAACGGGGGAGGGGAAATAATATAGGGGAAATGGAAAGGGGGGATTGAAAACGGAGTTTGCAAGATTTTTATAAAATTAGACCGCTTGTAGTTGCCCCTACGGGCAGTCCCCCCTCCCTAACCCTCCCCCGTAAACGGGGGAGGGGAAAGAATATAGGGGGAATATGTAAAATAGATTTATTTGTTGGAGTAATGAATGTCTTCTCAAGTAGAAACAACCTCACCAGCCCCACTAACGCCTTTACAAGAATTTTGGCTCTATTTCCGCCAAAATAAAGGGGCGGTGATTGGTTTAACTTTTATTGTGATTGTCGGGCTTGCCTGTATTTTTGCAGAATTTGTCGCGCCTTTCGATCCGATTACGCAAAACCGCAGTGCATTGCTATTGCCACCTGCGTGGTTTGAAGGCGGCAATTCTGCCTATTTACTCGGTACGGACGACATTGGGCGTGATATTCTTTCCCGTATTATTTATGGAGCAAGATTATCGATTTTTATCGGTCTGTTGATCGTAGTGATGTCCTGTATTCTAGGGGTTATTTTAGGTCTGTTGGCAGGTTATTACGGCGGCACTATTGATATTGTGATTATGCGTTTCGTCGATATTATGCTTGCTATTCCAAGCTTATTATTAACCATCGGCGTCGTTACCATTCTTGGTCCTTCGCTACTGAATGCGGCGATTGCAATTGCAGTGGTGTCTATTCCAAGCTATGTGCGTTTAACCCGTGCTTCTGTGTTAAGTGAAAAAAATCGTGATTATGTGACCGCTTCCCGTGTGGCTGGAGCTGGTATATGGCGTTTGATGTTTATTGTGATTTTGCCAAACTGTTTAGCACCACTGATTGTTCAGATGACAATGGGGATTTCTAATGCGATTTTAGAGCTTGCGGCACTTGGCTTCTTGGGGATCGGCGCACAACCGCCGACACCGGAACTCGGCACAATGCTTGCCGAATCTCGTGGCTTTATGCAATCGGCAAACTGGTTGGTGACAATCCCAGGCTTAGCGATTTTATCTCTCGTGCTTGCCTTTAACTTAATGGGTGACGGCTTGCGTGATGCACTTGATCCAAAATTAAAACAGTAAGGGGAACGAAATGGCATTATTAAAAGTAGATGAACTTTCCGTTCACTTTGGCGATAAAAAAGCCCCGTTTAGAGCGGTGGATCGAGTAAGTTATGAAGTCAATGAAGGCGAAGTGTTAGGCATTGTGGGCGAGTCAGGTTCAGGTAAATCGGTCAGTTCCCTTGCAATTATGGGGCTTATTGATTTCCCAGGGCGTGTAATGGCAAATTCGTTACGTTTCAACGGACATAATCTGCTCGATTTAAAACCGAAAGAGAAGCAGAAAATTGTCGGTGCTGATGTGGCGATGATTTTCCAAGATGCAATGACAAGCTTGAACCCAAGTTACACAGTAGGTTATCAAATTATGGAAGCCTTGAAAGTTCATCAAGGCGGTTCAAAAGCGTGGCGAAAAGAGCGTGCGATTGAATTATTAACGATGGTCGGCATTCCTGACCCAACATCTCGTTTAGATGTCTATCCACACCAACTTTCAGGTGGTATGAGCCAACGTGTGATGATCGCAATGGCGATTGCTTGTAACCCGAAATTATTGATTGCTGACGAACCGACAACAGCGTTAGATGTCACTATTCAAGCACAGATTATTGATTTATTGCTTGAGTTGCAACGCAAAGAAAATATGGCGTTGATTTTGATTACTCACGACTTGGCTTTAGTCGCCGAATCGGCTCATCGTATTATCGTGATGTATGCAGGGCAAGTGGTGGAAGAAGGCAAGTCCAAACAGATTTTCAAATCACCGCTTCATCCTTATACCCAAGCGTTATTAAAAGCGTTGCCTGAGTTTGCGGAAGGCAAATCTCGCTTGCAGTCACTACCGGGTGTCGTGCCGGGTAAATATGACCGTCCGCAAGGTTGCTTGCTCAACCCACGCTGTCCGTATGCGACGGATTTATGCCGACAAAAAGAACCTGAGCTACGCACGGTAAACGGCAGACAAGTGAAATGCCATACGCCGTTGAATGAAAGTGGATTGCCACAATAAATTTGAATAGGTCAGTTCCCCTCTTTAGCAAAGAGGGGTTAGGGGAGATTTGGCAGATTAAGATAACGAAGTGAGAGAGTGAATAGTCTTTCTCTATTTCAACAAATAGTATCTTGAATTTAATGCCTTATTTTCTCTGTAATTTCTTCTGCCAAATCTCCCCCTGCCCCTCTTTGCTAAAGAGGGGAGTTTGATCGGAGTAGAATAATGATTTTACTTCAATAACAAAATTTGGGGATAAACCACTGAGTTGGAATAAATATGCAAAACAATACCCAAAACCCACCGCTTCTCAATGCGGTGGATCTCAAAAAATACTACCCTGTAAAAAAGGGAATGTTTAGCAAGCCGAAACTAGTAAAAGCGGTGGACGGTGTTTCTTTTACCCTTGAACGAGGCAAAACCCTTGCCGTGGTGGGCGAGTCGGGTTGTGGAAAATCAACTTTAGGGCGTATGCTCACCATGATTGAACCACCAACAGAAGGGGAATTGTTCTACAACGGACAAAATTTCTTAGTCAGCGATGCGGAAACAGAGAAATTACGCCGTAAAAAAATTCAGATCGTCTTCCAAAACCCTTATGCGTCGCTCAACCCACGCAAAAAAGTCGGGGCAATTTTAGAAGAGCCGTTGCTTATCAATACCGAATTATCTGCACAAGAGCGTAAGGCTCAAGTGTTGGAAATGATGGCAAAAGTGGGGTTAAAACCTGAATTTTACGACCGCTATCCGCATATGTTCTCAGGCGGACAACGTCAACGTATTGCGATTGCTCGTGGTTTAATGTTGAAACCTGATATTGTGGTGGCGGACGAACCTGTGTCAGCCCTTGACGTATCCGTTCGTGCGCAAGTATTAAACTTGATGATGGATTTACAAGAAGAACTTGGACTGTCCTATGTATTTATCTCTCACGATTTATCGGTGGTAGAGCATATTGCCGATGAAGTGATGGTAATGTATTTAGGACGTTGCGTAGAACAAGGCAACACCAAAGCGATCTTCGGCAACCCTCGCCACCCTTACACCCAAGCCTTGCTATCAGCCACACCACGTTTGGAAGCGGAACATCGCCGTGAGCGGATTAAACTCACGGGCGAATTACCAAGTCCGCTTAATCCGCCGAAAGGCTGTGCGTTCCACGCCCGTTGCCGTTTGGCGACAGAGCGTTGTCAACAAGAACGCCCTGAGCTAAAAACCTATGAAAACGGCACGAAGATAGCTTGTTTTATGGTGGAATAACGGCTTACAAGCGGTACGAATGGGCAAAAATTTTGCAAATTGTGCCGCTTTTTATTTTACGAATAGGCTTGCCATTGCCAACGATTTTCGCTCGATTTCCGCCCATTCCGATTCCGCTTCGGATTCTTCAACAATTCCGGCTCCGGCATAGACCGTAATGCGGTTTTGTTCAATTAATGCAGAACGTAGCGTGACGCAAAATTCGGCGGATTGCGGCGTGAAGTAACCTAATGCTCCGGCGTACCATCCGCGTTCGAACGGTTCATGCTGCCGAATGAATTGTTTGGCGGCAGAACGTGGCAAACCGGCTACGGCGGCAGTCGGGTGAATTCTGGCAAGGCAATTGGCATCGGTTACCTGCGGTGCTAATACCGTGCGGATCTTTCGACGTAGATGCTGCACATTATGCAGTCGTTTGATCTCCGCTTCGCCAACCTCAATATCTTCGGCGCAATCGGCAAGATGCGTGCAAATATCATCGACTACCAATAAATTTTCATAAATATTTTTATGATCACTGAGCAGCCACAATGCATTGCGTTCTGTTTCTTCCGTATTCTCCGTTACCGCAACCGTGCCGGCTAAAGCCTCGGTATAGAATCGGCGATCTTGACGTAAATAGAGTCGTTCGGGGCTGGAGCCGATAAAAGCGCTGTTACCGTCTTCCGCCCATAAAAAATGGTAACAGCCGATATTTTTGCGAAGACTGATAGTCAGTAAATCATAAGCGGAAAGCGGTTTTTCAAAGGTCAACGTTTTAGCATTGGCAAGTACCACTTTATTTAATTGTTGCTGCTTAATTTCGGTAACGGCTTGCTCAATATGCTTTTTCCACGTTTGGAAATCACAGGCGGTTTTGGCGGATATTAACGGGTTATCCTGCGCAGTCACGGGAGGTGTTTTACTCAGTTGCGATAAAATCTGTAAACAATCTTGCCGTTCCTGCGTTAGATTCTGACTGTTTAAATAGAGACAAGCGGTCAGTTTGCCGCTGTTTTTTGCAAAAATAAGGCGCGGCAACACAAAACGACATTTCCCCTCGAATTGCAAGCCACCGACTAATTGGCATTGAGTCTGCCGACTAAATTGATCTGCTTCTTCAAGCGTGTCGAATTGACGGGCTTTACCTATCGTGACGAGGGTTAATTGCGTGTTGCGGCTCAGCCAAAAAAAATGTGGAAATTGCGTTTGCGTTTTTAATCTTGCTACTAGCTCACGGTTTTCAACGGATACCACGATTTCAGCTTGGAGTTTGACCAAACCGTTTGTTGTATTAAGTTGTTGTAATTGCTGGGTCAGCTGTTCTATTAATGGATTAAAAAGTGGCATTTGCAAATTTCGGGCTGAATCTTACCGCTTGTTGAAAAAAGAATTACATTTTATCTCATTTCCTCTTTTTTTTCCTAAAAAATCAGAGTAGAGTGAGTTATTTTTTCAATTTAACATTCAGATATTTTTAGGAAGATAATTATGGAGCGTTTTACAAAAACCGATAAGTTGGCTCATGTTCGTTATGATATTCGTGGGTCGATTCATAAAGAGGCGTTGCGCCTTGAAGAAGAAGGGCATCAAATTTTAAAACTGAATATTGGAAACCCCGCCCCTTTCGGCTTTGACGCCCCGGCAGAGATTCTTGTCGATGTTATTCGCAATCTCCCGACTTCGCAGGGATATTGTGACTCAAAAGGGTTATATTCCGCACGTAAAGCGATTGTGCAATATTATCAATTAAAGGGGTTACATAATTTAGACGTGGGCGACGTTTATATCGGTAATGGTGTTTCCGAGTTGATTACGATGTCGATGCAGGCTTTATTAAATGATGGCGATGAGATTTTAATTCCGTCTCCGGATTATCCTCTTTGGACTGCGGCGGCAACCCTTGCCGGTGGTAAAGCGGTGCACTATTTGTGTGATGAAGAAAACGAATGGGAACCGAGTATCGAAGATATTAAAGCCAAAATCACTCCGAAGACGAAGGCAATTTTGGTGATTAACCCAAATAATCCGACGGGCGCGGTTTATCGTCGCCAAATTTTATTAGATATTGCAGAAGTTGCCCGCCAACATAATCTCATGATTTTTTCTGATGAAATTTACGAAAAAATTCTCTATGACGGTGCGGTACATCATCATATGGCGGTGCTTGCACCGGATGTGTTGACCGTAACTTACAACGGTTTATCTAAGGCATACCGTGTTGCCGGTTTCCGTCAAGGATGGATGGTGTTACATGGACCGAAATCTCAAGCAAAAGGGTTTATTGAAGGTTTGGATATGCTTTCGTCAATGCGTTTATGTGCAAATACGCCGATGCAACACGCGATTCAAACAGCGTTAGGCGGTTATCAAAGTATTAACGAGTTTATCTTGCCGGGCGGTCGTTTATTGGAACAGCGTAATAAAGCCTATGAATTGTTAACTCAAATTCCGGGTATTACTTGTGTGAAACCAAAGGGCGCGATGTATATGTTCCCGAAAATTGATACGGAAATGTACGGAATTAAAGATGATAAAAAATTTATCTACGACCTGTTACAGCAGGAGAAAGTGTTGTTAGTGCAAGGTTCGGGTTTTAACTGGTCCAAACCGGATCACTTCCGTGTTGTGACTTTGCCGTATATCCATCAACTGGAAGCTGCAATCGGTCGTTTAGCTAAATTCTTACGCACTTATCGTCAAGACTAATCCCCTCTAAGCCTCCGCTGTTGTTAAAAGCGGAGGCGCTGATTTATCTGGATATACAATGTTAAAGGGCGTTTTCTTTTCTGTTACGGCCTCCATTCTTTTCGGTTGTTTATACTATCTTTCTACCTATCTTCAGCCTCTTTCGGGAGAAGGAATTTATGGCTATCGAATTTGGGTGAGCTTGCCTTTTGTACTTGCTGCGCTGTTTTTATTTAAACAAACTGATGAATTTAAACAGTTTGTGCTGCGTTTAAAACTTGAGCCGAAATTGATTTTAGTTCTGTTTGCAACCACATTGATTACCGGTTCGCAAATGTGGCTGTTTTTGTGGGCGCCGAATAACGGTGCGGCGATTGAAGTTTCGATTGGTTATTTATTAATGCCGATTGCGATGGTTGCACTAGGTCGATTTTTATTTAAAGAACGTATTTCTTCTTTAAAAATGGCATCTATTCTGTTTGCAGGCATTGGCGTTTGTGCCACTTTAATGACTGCCGGTTCTATTTCGTGGGCGACGTTGATGGTGTTAATCGGTTATCCGGTCTATTTCGGTTTACGTAAATATTTTGGAATTTCTCATTTATCTAGTTTTGTTTGTGAAGTGATCTTAATGCTCCCTGCAGCAAGCTATTTTGTGTGGAAAACGGATATTCAATTTGTTGAAAGCCAAAATCCCTATTTTTATGCTTGGTTGGCATTATTAGGCGTGGTTAGCGGTACGGCATTGATTTCTTATGTCATGGCGAGCAGCTTAGTACCCATCAATGTATTAGGGTTGATCAGTTATTTGGAACCCGCTTCGATGCTAGTCGTTTCGTTTTTAATCGGCGAAACGCTCGATAAAGGCAGCTATTTACTGATGGCCTGTTTGATTATCGCCATTATTCTTTTGATGTTAGACGGCATAACAGCCTTACGAAGACAGAAAAATATAAAAAGAGAGAAAAATTCGGTATAACAGGAAGACACAATTTAATGTTAAAAGGAATTCTCTGTTCATTAAGTGCCAATATTTTATTTGGTACAGGTTTTTATTTTGCGGTTTTACTTCGTCCGCTAGACGGTGAAAATATGTTCGGCTTCCGTATTTTAATACTGATACCGTTTATTCTTTTTGCCATTTTTTTATTTTCTCAACAACAGGCGTTTAAAGCATTATGGTATAGAATCAAGCAAAAACCCGGTCTGATTCTTGTTATTTTATTACTGGCATTAAATACCGGCGTGCAGTTATGGCTGTTTATGTGGGCACCGAATAACGGGCAAGCATTACAGGTTTCTATTGGCTATTTATTGCTACCGCTGGTATCAGTCACGTTAGGCAAACTGGTGTTTAAAGAATATTTCACGCTGTTGAAATGGGGGGCGTTATTGTTTGCCGTTATCGGTGTATCAACTAATATAATTTTAACCGGTACTATGTCGTGGGCAACCTTGGTGGCAGGGTTTGGTTACCCGATCTATATTTCCTTACGTCGCTATTTTCAGGTCAACAATCTAGCTACTTTTTTTATAGAACTCACTTTGCTATTACCCGTAGCGTTTTATTTCATCTCAAATGTCGATATGTCCGCGATAATGCTTGAAAATGAGCGAATTTACTTCTATTTGGGATTATTCGGATTGGTCAATTGTATGGCATTTGTCCTCTACATCGCGTCGAGCAATTTATTGCCGATTAATGTATTGGGGCTGTTAGGATATGCCGAGCCGTTAGTGATGTTATTGATTTCTTTTGCTATCGGCGAAGTGCTGGATTCCAAATCTTATATATTGATGATCTGTTTGAGTATTGCGATTATACTTTTAACAATAGATAGCTTTAGAAGGAGATAACATGTACGGTGTTGAGAATTATCTTGGTTTTATTATGGCATCGATTGTATTAAATCTCACCCCGGGGGCGGATACGCTTTATATTTTAACGCGTAGTATCGGGGAAGGATGGAAATCGGGAATTATGTCTGCCTTAGGCATTTTGGTCGGGATATTTTTACATATTGTGGCGGTTTCCCTCGGTTTATCACAAGTCGTTGCTCATTCTCCTGTGCTATTTGCCCTCATTAAATATGCCGGAGCCGCTTATCTTATTTATTTAGGGGTTAAAGCGTATAGCACACCGCTAAGCGTGAATACTACGGTTCTTGCCTCATTACCGCGGGCTAAAATTTTCCGCCAAGGCGTTATCACTAATGTATTGAATCCTAAGGTGATTTTATTTTTCTTAGCCTTATTGCTTCAATTTGTTTCGAGGGAGGTCGAAAATAGTTTTATTCCTTTTATGTTATTGGGGTTGACCTTTTTAACCACGAGCACATTATGGTGTTTGTTTTTAGTGTTATGTGCTTCACCAATCGGCAATTTATTGCGTAATAACAGCAAGATCGGCACATTGATGAACCGTATTTGCGGAACGGTATTTATGGGATTAGGGTTAAAAATCGCGTTGGAAAAATAACATGAATCTAATCCGTATTGCTTTACCGGTGCCATTGGCGCGCTATTTCGATTATTTGTTACCAAAGAGCCTGAGCGTGGTGAAAGGCGCTCGGGTCATTGTGCCGTTCGGTAATCAACGCAAAATCGGCATTGTGATCGATTTTCCACAGGATAGCGATATTCCGGTAGAAAAACTAAAACCGATTGACGCTGTACTAGACAGTCAATCGCTGTTTGATGCAGAAATTTTTCCACTGTTGGAATGGGCGGCGCACTATTATCACGCACCGTTAGGCGAAGTCTTACAAAGTGCGTTACCGGTAAAATTACGCCAAGGTGAAAGCGCTGAACGAACGTTGCCAGATTACTTCCACATTACTGAAATCGGAAAAAACGCCCTTGAAAACGGCGTAACAGTCAAAGCTAAAAAGCAGCACGAATTGTTGAAGGAATTAGCAAAATTTGCAAATTTCTTTGAAAAACCGACCGCTTGTAGCCCGTCAGTGTGGAAAGCATTGCTTGAAAAAGGTTATTTGGAAAAAGTCGAACAGCCGTTTTTAGTACAATCTTGGCAGGAAAAGTTAGGAAAACAGCCGATCTGCAATCCACTCAGTCGTTTAACTTTAAATAAACAGCAAACTTTGGTCGTGAGCAAATTGGCTTTTCAGCAAGGTTTTGGCGCTTTTTTGCTTAACGGTGTAACCGGTTCGGGGAAAACCGAGGTGTATTTGCAAGTGATTGAAGAAGTGTTAAAACGCGGGAAGCAAGTGTTAGTGCTTGTTCCGGAGATTGGGCTAACCCCACAAACGATTCAACGCTTCCAAAGTCGTTTTAATGTAGAAATGGATTCGCTGCATTCTCATCTTAATGACAGTCAACGTTTGAATGTATGGTTACGCGCAAAAAACGGCGAAAGTGCGATTGTGATCGGCACCCGTTCTGCACTGTTCAGCCAATTTTCCGATTTGGGGTTAATCATTATTGATGAGGAACACGATGGATCGTTTAAACAGCAAGATGGCTGGCGCTATCACGCGCGTGATCTTGCCGTATTAAGGGCAAAAAACTGCGATATCCCGATTATTCTCGGCTCGGCAACGCCAAGTTTGGAAAGCCTACAAAATGTACAAAACGGCAAATTTACCGAACTGACCTTGAGTAGCCGTGCCGGTAACGCTCAATTTTCTCAACAGCAAGTGATTGACTTAAAAAAACAGCGGGTTTTTTCCGGTTTATCCGAACGGCTACTTATGCTGATGCAAAGCCATTTAGAAAAAGGCAATCAAGTCATGTTGTTTTTAAATCGGCGTGGCTTTGCACCGGTATTACTTTGCCATGAGTGCGGATGGATTTGCCAATGCGATTCGTGCGAAAAACCCTACACCTACCATCAAAAAAATCGGGTGTTGCGTTGCCATCACTGTGCAACACAACGAGTTATTCCGCGCCAATGCGGTCACTGCGGTTCAACCAATTTGATCACGACCGGTGTGGGGACTGAACAGCTGGAACAAGTATTGCAGCAACGCTTTCCGCAATATAGTATCACTCGAATTGACCGTGATAGTACGGCGAGAAAAGGGGCGTTAGAACATCATTTAAATACGATTCAGGCGGGGAAAAGCCAAATTCTTATCGGCACTCAAATGCTTGCGAAGGGACACCATTTTCCGAATGTTACGCTGGTCGCGTTGGTTAACGTGGATAGTAGTCTGTTTTCAACGGATTTCCGTGCCGAAGAACGTTTGGCTCAGCTTTATATACAAGTAGCGGGTAGAGCGGGACGCGCTGAGAAACAAGGAGAAGTGGTGTTACAAACGCATTATCCCGATCATCCGTTATTGAAAAGTCTATTACATGAAGGATACGGAGCTTTTGCTAAACAGGCGTTAGCGATGCGCAACGTGATGGGACTACCGCCTTTTTCCGCTCAAGTGTTGTTTCGAGCAACGGGTAAAGAAGAAGAGAAAATTGCAAATTTTTTGCTGGAACTGACCGCTTGTTTACAGCAAACCATTGCTGAAGACCATTGGCAGAACTTTCAATTTCTCGGTCCGTTCAGTGCGCCAATGGCAAAAAAAGCAGGGCATTACCGTTGGCAACTATTAGTACAGCATATATCGCGTAGCGCACTGCAGCAATTATTAGATCGTTTTGATACGGTGCGCGATCGCTTTTTGCGTAACGATATTCGGCTGACGGTGGATATCGATCCGCAGGATTTCGGTTAGGCTTTTGCCGTAAGAATTCGGCGTACGCGTTCTAAATCGTCAGCCGTATCGACACCGACTTGCGGGGCTTCTTTGGCTAATTCCAGATGAATTTTTTCACCGTACCATAGTGCTCTTAGCTGCTCTAACGATTCCAACTGTTCCAATTGGGTCGGATTCCACGCTACATATTGTTTCACAAAACCGGCACGATACGCGTAAATACCGATATGACGTAAATAGTGGTATTGTTGTACAAATTCATCGCCGCACTGCGGAAAATGATCTCTGCCAAACGGAATCGGTGCCCGCGAAAAATAAAGCGCCATCCCGTTTTTATCCGTGAGTGTTTTTACCACATTCGGATTAAATAACTCTTCTTGGCTAGTCAATTTTACCGCTAACGTTGCCATATTCACTCGATGACGATCTAAATTTTCTGCCACTTGAGCGACGATAACCGGCGGAATCAATGGCTCGTCGCCTTGAATATTCACGATAATTTCATCATCAGCCATTGCCATTTTTTCAATCACCTCGGCTAAACGTTCGGTACCTGAATTATGCTTGTCTGAGGTTAGGCAAACTTCAGCTCCGAAAGCGATTGCCGTTCGGGCGATTTCCTCGTGATCGGTCGCAATAATAACGCGGCTTGCGCCGGCTTGTTGTGCTTTTTCCCAAACATGTTGAATCATCGGTTTGCCGGCGATATCCAATAACGGTTTGCGGGGAAGACGGGTAGAGGCGTAACGTGCAGGGATAATCACAGTAAACTGCATATAAACTCCTAAATCTTAGAGAGATCGAATTTCTGCAACTCGATCTTATTGGGGGTATGATAAAATTCACTGAGTGCTTGGCGGAGCTGTTCGGCGCGTTTCGGCAAACCGTTTTGTACGTAATATCGTACTTGTTGGTAAACCGCTTGTTTAAATGCGGAATTATCACCTGCATCGCCGGTTAAATTATCGGCACTGGCAAAATAACGGAAATTAGCGGCAGTGGCTAAGATCCATTCAATTGCCTGCGGCTTGACTTCAACTTGCTCGAATTCACGTTGACGCTCGGCAGAACGTCCGTCAGGTTCATACCAATAACCGAAATCTTCCAGTTCACGACGAGCTTTACCTGCGACTAACCAATGGGCAATTTCGTGTAATGCACTGCTGTAAAAACCGTGAGCAAAAAGAATAACATTGTAAGGGCGTTCACTCGGTTTATTTTCTTCGTCGGTGAATGCCGGTAGATAGATAGGATAATCCCTACCGGGCTCTAAGCGAGTATTGTAGCTTTCAGAAAAACAGCGATTGAAAATAGCGATTAAATCGTGATAATCGTGATTATTTTGATTCATCACCACTCCCTATTTAAGGTAACTGATAAAGCCATCGGTGTTTTCTACTTGGCTTGCTGTCGTAATCTGTTCACTGTCAAGCGGTTTACCAATCATCACTAAAGCAACGATTTTATCGTTTTCTGTGCAACCGAAAGCATGACGTAACGCAGAACCGTCCACCCATTTATTACTGATCCAACAGGTTTCAAAGCCTTGTACATTTGCGGCTAATTGTATTGCATAGGCTGCACATCCGGCAGTGAGCATTTGCTCCCAAGCGGGTACTTTAGGAATATTTTTTGTAATTTTGGCGACAACACCGATAATCATCGGCGATTTTTGTACAATACCTTCCGCTTTTTTTATTCCTTCTTCTCCCATATTGAATTCTAGTGCTGCGGAGACGAGATGTTGATGTAATGTTCCCATCGCTTGCTGATCGATGATGACAAAATGATAAGGTTTTAGGTGACCGTGATCCGGTACTCGCAAAGCGGCTTGGATCATCGCCTCTATCTGATCGGCTGTCGGGGCAATCTGACTGAATTTCTTCGAAGAACGACGGCGTTGTAATAGCGTTAATGTTTCCATTGAGTATTTCCCGTTGTAAAAAATTACGCAAAAGAATAGCATATTCTGTTAAATTTCGCCTTATTTTGTGGTAGTTTAGTCGCTTATTTTATTTTTAAATAAAGGAACCAAAATGCTGAGTTTTTTGAAAGGGGTTTATCAGGTTTTCCGTTGTATACGTGAATTTGTGATGAGCCTGTTTTTTATTTTATTCGTATTAATCTGCTTTGTTTTAACAACTTTGTGGGGGATAGAAGCAAATTCGCAGAAACAACCGATTGAATTTGACAAAGGGGCATTAATGTTAAATTTAGATGGGTATTTGGCGGATAACCATGATGAATTCAGCGATTTTCACCGTTTCTTACAGTCAGAGTTTGGCGGTACGGAAGAAGTATTGAAAATTTCTACTTTTGATGTGGTTCGCGCATTGAGCAAAGCGAGAACAGATGATCAAGTCACCGGATTAGTGCTTGATTTAACCTACTTTGAAGGCGGTGATATTCCTTCATTAAATTTTGTCGGAAAAGAGATAGAACGTTTCAAACAATCCGGCAAACCGGTAATTGCTGTCGGTGAATATTACAGCCAACCACAATATTATCTCGCCAGTTTTGCCAACCAAATTTATTTGAATAAAGCCGGTTTTGTTGATTTACACGGTTTAAGTTATTCGAATCTCTATTTTAAATCTCTATTTGAGAAAATCGAGGCGGTTCCGCATATTTTCCGTGTCGGTACTTACAAATCCGCAGTAGAGCCTTTTATGCGTGATGATATGTCGCCGGAAGCTCGTACAAATGCGCAACTATGGTTAGGTAAATTATGGAAAAATTTCAGTACCGATATTGCGAAAAATCGAAATGTGAAGGCAGAAAATGTCGTGCCGGAAGCTTCTCAATATATTGAACAATTCAGACAGGCTAAGGGAGATGATGCGCAATATGCGCTAAATCAAAAATTGGTGACCGAAACGGTCACAACTGCACAAATGCAACAGTTGTTAATTGAACAATTCGGAGAAAATAGCGAAGGGCAATATAACCATATCAATTTCTTCGATTATGTCACCGGTTTAACCGACCGTTTTGATGTCCAAGCGGATAATAAAATCGCCGTTATCAATGTGGAAGGTGAAATTGTTTGGGGTGAAAGTGATGAATATGTTGCCGGTAGCGATTCGATTGTGCCGCTATTACGTGCAGCTCGTGAAGATGATAGTGTTAAAGGCGTGATTTTACGTATTAACAGCCCGGGCGGTAGTGCGATGGCATCAGAATTAATTCGTCAGGAAGCTGAAGCGATTCAACTTGCAGGTAAACCGGTGGTAGCATCAATGGGTGGCATGGCGGCATCGGGCGGTTATTGGATTGCCGCTACCAGTGATAAAATTGTCGCAAGTCCAAATACCTTGACTGGCTCTATCGGCATTTTCGGTTTAGCGGTGACCTTTGAAAAAACGGCTAAAAATCTCGGCGTGAGTGAAGATGGCGTTGAAACCTCTCCATTGGCGAATATGTCCGGTTTAAAAACATTATCTAACGAAGTGGGTGAAGTCATCCAAATCGGTATAGAACACGGTTATGATCGCTTCTTGGATCTTGTCAGTAGTGGAAGAAAAATGTCTAAAAATGAGGTGGATAAAATTGCACAAGGGCAAGTCTGGTTGGGTGAGAGCGCTTTTGAGAACGGGTTGGTCGATAAATTAGGTGATTTTGACGAGGCATATTTGACTGTAACGGAATTGGTTAACCAACAACGTAAGGCAAAAGGTCAATCTGAAATTGAGGAATTCAATACGCAGTGGTTTGTTGATCAAAAGGATGATTTCATCAGCCAAATCATGCGTGATTTTAAACTCAAATTAAAGGTTAATCTCTCCGGCTTGCTGGATTTACCGGTTTCACAGAAGTTAGAATCGCAATTAGGGCAGCTTTCCCGTTTTAATGATCCGAAACAACAGTATTTATATTGTTTAACCTGCGGTACGGTGAAGTAGTGTTAACGTAATAACAAGCGGTCTTTTTCAGCAAATAATTTGCAAATTTTTCTTCAAAACAGACCGCTTGTCATACCGGTAAAAAAAGCGCGAAAGATGATCTCTTTTGCGCTTTTTCAATATCGTCAAGTTATGATTAAGCTAAGTTTTCTAAAAATGCCGCTAAGTTTTGTGCGCCGACTTGTTGTGCAACGACTTCGCCGTTTTTGATGATCGCTAAGAACGGAATGCTGCGAACGCCGAATTGTGCCGGAACTTGTTGGTTCTCATCCACATTCATTTTGACGATTTTTGCTTTATCGCCGACTTGTGCCGCTAAGTCATCTAAAACCGGACCGATTGCACGACAAGGACCGCACCATGGCGCCCAAAAGTCTAATAATACCGGCACATCCGATTTTAATACGTCTTGTTCAAATGTTGCATCAGTGGTGTGAATAACAGTGCTCATAATAATTCTCCAATTAATATAAATAAGGTAAAAAAGAAACGCCTCACACCGGAGGCGCTAAGATAATTCACAATATAGTGATTATTTCCGTCTTTTCAAGTAGGAATTAAAAATCGTTGTAATTAGTTTTCTGATTGTTTTTCATTATCTTCCGGCAAAATTAAGTTTAACACTAATGCCAGTAATGAACCGACGGTAATTCCCGAACCAAAAATTTCTTTAAAGAACGCAGGAAGTTTATCTAACAGCTCAGGACGGGTTGTCACCGCTAAACCGCAGCCGATAGAAATGGCGATGATCAAGCCGTTGCGTTTGCTGCGTGCAACTTTATCCAACATTTGGATACCAGCCGCGATAATCATCGCAAACATCATTAAACCCGCACCGCCAAGTACCGGCATTGGAATCGAAACAATTAATGCACCGAAAATCGGGAAAATACCGGCAAGCACTAATAGGATTCCCATAATGGTCACAACATAGCGGCTGGCTACGCCGGTTAAAGAAATTACTCCGATATTTTGTGAGAAAGACGAGAACGGAGTAGTGGACATGATTGCCGCTAATGCAGAGCCTAAACCGTCACATAACACGCCTCCGCGTAAATGTTTGCCGGTAATTTCTGTTCTGGTTGCGTTACCGAGAGCAAGGAAGTTGCCGCTGGACTCTACAATCGTGACCAGATAGGCAATACTCATACCAATAATGCCGGAAATCGGGAATGCTAAGCCAAAATGTAACGGTTGAGGAACGGCAACGATATCTGCATTTTTTACACTGTCGAAATTGATCCAACCTAATACGAGAGCAACAACATAGCCGATCATAATTCCGATAACGATAGCCGCTGCCGAGAAAATGCCTTTACCCCATTGCACTAAACCGACAACAATAATTAATACGAAAGTTGCCATTGCAAGGTTTGACGGATCGGCATAATGGGCATCACCGCGTTGACCGCCGGCGAACCAGTCTACAGCGACAGGTACAAGGCTAAGACCAATCATCATAACAACCACACCGGTAACAATCGGTGGAAACAGTTTGCGCACATAAGGCATAAAGAAGCTACCGATAATCATCACTAACGAGCCGACGAGTGAGGCACCTAGAATTCCAGCCACACCATGTTCAAAACCGATAGCAATTGCAGCTGCAACAAAGGTGAAGCTCGTTCCCATTACACTGGGTAAACGTAAGCCGATAGGACCGATACCTTGGCATTGGATAATGGTCACTACACCTGAAATCAGTAATGCAGCATTAACCAGAACAATAGTATCTTCCGTCGGAAGTTTTAGAACACCGCCTAATACTAAGGGAACGGCGATAATACCGCCTAAGGCGGCAAGTAAATGTTGGGCTGCAAGTAACAGGCTTAAACCGAAAGGTGGCTTAGAATCAACAGGGTAGAGTAATTTTTGCATATAAAACCGAATTGAAATTAAGGAAAGTGAAAAAGAGCACGGATTATAAGGGATTTTTTGATTAACGCAAACGATTGCGTTTGGTGATTTTACAAATTTTATGGAATAGGACTTGAAAAGAATTAATCTGTTATCATATTGTTACACCTTACTTTTTTACTATGAATTTAATTTATGTTTTTTCTTTCTAAAAAATATTTTTTGATCCTTTTGATTATGTTGGGTAGTTTTACTTATTGGCTTTATCCTGACAATTACCCGATCTATCCGGAAAGTGATCATTATTCGGTACAACAGCAGACATTTTTTAACAAAGTGCCTGACAGTGAAATGGACAGCGCTAAATTACGTCGTGCATTGTGGGAAATGATTGTGGATGCGGAAAAATTTGCTCCGCCTTCTGAATTGCCTTCGGTTAAACCTGATTTTTCGGCATTTTTAGCACCAAGTGAAAAGGCTAAATTGATTTGGTTTGGACATAGTACCTTTCTTGCTAGGATTGGCTCTAAAACGGTATTTGTTGATCCTGTTTTTGCCGAATATGCTTCACCGATTCCGATAATGATGAAGCGTTTTCAAGCTCCGCCTTCAACCCTCGATGAATTGCCGCCGGTCGATGTGATCATTTATAGCCATAATCATTATGACCATTTGGATGAAGATGTTGTACGTTATTTTGCTTTGCAAAAAACTCGCTTTATCGTACCGCTTGGTATGGGGGTATTATTGCAAAAATGGGGAGTAAGTGCTGATCGTATTCAGGAATTAGATTGGTGGCAGTCTCTTAATCTTGGTGATTTTGAACTATTTGCCGTTCCGGCCAGACATAATACCGCTCGTGGCTTGTTTGATCGTAATAAAACCTTATGGACGGGTTATGTATTTAAAACTTCAACGGAACAAATTTATTATTCGGGCGATACTTCTTGGGGAGATGGCTCTCAATTTGAAGAGATTGCGGAGCGCTTTGGCGGCTTTGATCTCGCATTGATCGAAAACGGGCAATATAACTTGACTTGGATTGATAACCACTTAATGCCGAAACAAACGGCAGATGTCGCTAAGCGCGTTAATACGAAGCGTTTTATGCCGGTGCATTGGGGCGCTTATCCTTTAGCTCTTCATTCGTGGAATGAGCCGGTATTGCAAAGTGTGCCGTTGGTCGAACAATATGGAATTAAAGTCGTGAGTCCGTTATTAGGACAAGTCTTTGATAAAGAAAGCAATACCCGTTATTGGTGGCTTGAAGTCAAATAATTTTGATATTAACCTAGCCAAAACCTATGCAAATAGGTACAATCCAACGCTTGCATTTTGAATAATGTGAATTCATTTTTCTTTGGAGATAATTATGTCGTGGAACGAATCAGGCAATCAACAAGATCCTTGGGGTAGACCGGGGCAAAAGAAGCCTGAACAAGAACAGCAAGGTTCGGGACCGCAACCGGAACAAGATCCTAAAAACAAACAATCTAACCAACAACCACCTGATTTAGAAGAAGTTTTTAATAGTTTGCTGAAAAAAATGGGGGGCGGAAGCGGTAATGGAAAAAGCCCAAATAACGGTAGCTCCTCATTCTCTTCGCTAGGCAAATTTTTACCCGTGATTTTAGGTCTTGGTGCCATTGTTTGGGGAGTGTCCGGTTTCTATACGATTCAAGAGGCGGAACGTGGTGTGGTTACCCGTTTTGGTAAGCTACATAATATCGAATTACCGGGTTTAAACTGGAAACCTACTTTTATCGATCAAGTTACTCCGGTAAATATTGAACGTGTTTTGGAACTTAAAACTAACGGTTCAATGCTTACTCAAGACGAAAATATGGTCTTGGTTGAGATGACGGTTCAATATCGTGTTGAAGATCCGGCTAAATATCTCTTTAGTGTGAGTAACCCGGATGATAGCTTGAAACAGGCAACGGACAGTGCATTGCGTTACGTGATCGGTCATATGACAATGGATGATATTTTAACTACCGGTCGTGCCGTTGTTCGTGAAAGAACGTGGAGTACGTTACGCAATATTATTAAAACCTATGATATGGGGTTATTCGTCACTGACGTTAACTTCCAATATGCTCGTCCGCCGGAAGAGGTTAAAGCAGCATTTGACGATGCGATTAAAGCTCAAGAAGACGAACAGCGTTTAATCCGTGAAGCGGAAGCCTATGCGCGTGGTCAAGAACCGATTGCTCGTGGTCAGGCGCAACGTATTTTAGAACAAGCCAACGCTTATAAAGAGCAAGTTGTCTTGAATGCCCAAGGGGAAGTGGAGCGTTTCACTAAATTACTTCCTGAATATAAAGCGGCACCGGATGTGACTCGTGAGCGTTTATATATCCAATCAATGGAAAAAGTAATGAAAAATACGCCGAAGTTATTAATGGATGGTTCAAACGGCAATAATTTGGCTGTACTTCCGATTGATAAACTGATAGCAAAACCGGCTGAAAACGAAAGTGACTCGTCTTATGTTACTCCGCAGACCCCATACGTTCCGCCTGTTCAAACCGCACCGGTCCAACCACAAAGTATGCCGGTACAACAACAGCAATCGGAATCGGTACGTAAAGGGAGATTTTAATCATGCGTAGACTATTATTACCAATAATTGCAATTGCTGCGTTTGTCCTATACCAATCTGTGATTGTCGTGCAGGAAGGTCAGCGTGGCATTATGTTGCGCTTTAATAAAGTGCATCGTGATGCGGACAACCGTGTGGTTGTTTACGAGCCGGGTTTACATTTTAAAGTCCCGATGATTGACCAGTTACGCGTATTGGATGCTCGTATTCAAACACTTGATGGACAGGAAGATCGCTTCGTCACGGTCGAGAAAAAAGATTTGCTTGTAGACTCTTACGTAAAATGGCGTATCAGTAACTTTGGGCAGTTCTACACTTCAACCGGCGGTGACTATCAAAAAGCGGCCGATCTTTTGCGTCGTAAAGTTAACGACCGTTTACGTTCGGAAATCGGTTCACGTACCATTAAAGATATCGTTTCCGGTTCTCGCGGCGAACTGATGGCTGGAGCACAGAAAGCATTAAATGACGGTGAAGACGGCGCAGAGCGTTTAGGGATTGAAGTCGTGGATGTACGCGTTAAACAGATCAACTTACCGAATGAAGTTTCTTCTTCCATTTATCAACGTATGCAGGCGGAACGTGCTGCCGTTGCCCGTGAACATCGTTCACAAGGTGAAGAAAAAGCAGAATTTATTCGTGCCGAAGTCGATAAAAAAGTAATTCTGATTTTAGCCAATGCCAATAAAACTTCAGAAGAATTACGAGGTGAGGGGGACGCGCAAGCAGCTAAGATTTATGCGGATGCATTTAGCCAAGAACCTGAGTTTTATAGCTTTGTACGTAGTTTAAAAGCCTATGAAGAAAGTTTTGCAGAAGGCTCAAACAACATTATGTTATTGAAACCCGATAGCGAATTCTTCCGCTTTATGAAAGCTCCGACAAAATAACTGTATCCAAAAGACCCGAGTTTATCGGGTCTTTTTATGTGTTTAATCCACAATGCACTGACAAGCGGTCGTTTTTAGCCGATTTTTTGCAAAACGGTGGCAGAATATCATTAATTAACTTAACTCAAGAGGCATTTTATTATGGGTAAAAGTGTTGCTATCTTAGGCGCACAATGGGGCGACGAAGGTAAAGGAAAGATTGTTGATTTATTAACGGATCGCGTGAAATACGTGGTGCGTTATCAAGGCGGGCACAATGCTGGTCATACTCTTATCATCAATGGTGAAAAAACGGTGCTTCGTTTAATTCCATCGGGTATTTTACGCGATAATGTTGTATGTTTAATCGGTAACGGTGTGGTACTTTCGCCGATGGCATTAATGCAAGAAATGGGAGAGTTAGAATCCCGTGGGATTAATGTACGCGGGCGTTTAAAAATCTCCGAAGCTTGTCCGTTAATTTTACCTTATCACGTTGCGATGGATCATGCGCGTGAAGCGGCACTGGGTAAAAACAAAATCGGCACCACCGGTCGAGGTATCGGTCCGGCCTACGAAGATAAGGTTGCCCGTCGCGCATTACGTGTTGGTGATCTTTTTAACCGTGAATTATTTGCCGAAAAACTCAAAAACATTTTGGAATATTATAATTTCCAATTAGTTCACTACTACAAAGTCGAGCCGGTTGATTATCAAAAAACCTTAGATGATGTCTTTGCTGTTGCCGATATTATTACCGGTATGGTTGCGGATGTGACTACGCTTATCCATAAAGCGCGCGAAAACGGTGACAATATCTTGTTTGAAGGGGCTCAAGGTACGATGCTGGATATCGACCACGGAACGTATCCGTTTGTGACCAGTTCAAACACTACCGCCGGTGGCGTTGCGACCGGTTCGGGCTTTGGTCCGCGTCATCTTGATTATGTATTAGGTATTATTAAAGCTTATTGTACTCGTGTCGGTTCAGGTCCGTTTACAACGGAATTATTTGATGAAATCGGTGCGGAAATTGCACGTAAAGGTAATGAATTCGGTGCAGTGACAGGTCGTCCTCGTCGTTGCGGCTGGTTTGATGCGGTGGCGGTTCGTCGTGCAATCCAAATTAACTCGATTTCAGGTTTTTGTATGACTAAATTGGATGTATTAGACGGTTTTGAAGAGTTAAAAATCTGTGTAGCATACAAAATGCCAAATGGTGAGATCGTAGAATATTCGCCATTAGCCGCCGCAGATTGGGAAGGTGTTGAGCCGATTTATGAAATGCTTCCGGGTTGGACGGAAAATACTTTCCGAGTGACTCAAATAGAAGATTTACCGCAAAATGCACTAAATTACATTAAACGTATTGAGGAAGTACTGGGAGTTCCGGTCGATATTCTTTCAACGGGACCGGACCGTGTGGAAACAATGATTTTACGCGATCCGTTTGCGGCGTAATGAAGAAAATTCCTCCTTTTTTCAGGGGGAATTCTTTTATTGCGCATTCTTCAGATCTGACCACTTGCGGGCATTAATCGGTTCTGCCCGAGGGTGAAATCGGGTAAAATAAATAGGTTTTTTTAATCTAAACAACAAATTCAAGAGGAAAAAGAATGAAAAGAGTGGTAATCACCGGTTTAGGTATCGTTTCAAGTATCGGCAACAACAAAGAAGAAGTATTAGCCTCATTACGTGAAGGTAAATCGGGTATTGAATTTGTACCAAGCTTTGCGGAAGCGGGTATGCGTAGCCAAGTGGCAGGTACCGTAAAATTAGATCCGTCAGAGTTAATTGATCGTAAGATTTTTCGTTTTATGGGCGATGCAGCGGCTTATGCCTATCTTTCCATGAAAGAAGCGGTTGAAGACTCAGGTTTAACCGAAGAGCAAGTTTCTAATGAGCGTACCGGTTTAGTGATCGGTGCGGGTACCGGTTCTGCCCGTTGGCAAGTTGCGGCTTGCGACGCAGCTCGTGGTTCGCGCGGTGTGAAAGCTATCGGTCCTTATGCGGTAACTAAAACGATGGCATCGAGCGTATCCGCTTGTTTGGCGACACCATTTAAAATCCATGGTGTGAACTACAGTATCAGTTCCGCTTGTGCAACTTCTGCACACTGTATCGGACACGCAATGGAGTTAATCCAATTAGGTAAACAAGATGTTGTTTTTGCCGGTGGTGCGGAAGAATTATGTTGGGAAGGCGCGGCGCAATTTGATGCAATGGGTGCCGTTTCCAGTAAATATAATGAAACACCGACCAAAGCTTCTCGAGCTTATGATGCGAACCGTGACGGTTTCGTGATCTCAGGCGGTGGTGCTGTTGTTGTGGTTGAAGAATTAGAACACGCTCTTGCGCGCGGTGCGAAAATTTATGCTGAAATCGTCGGTTACGGTGCAACCTCAGACGGTTACGATATGGTTGCGCCAAGCGGTGAAGGTGCGGAGCGCTGCATGAAGCAAGCAATGGCAACGGTAAACGGTGAAATCGAGTATATCAATGTACACGGAACTTCAACTCCGGTGGGGGATGTCAAAGAACTTGGTGCGATTCGCAATGTGTTTGCAGGTCAATCTCCGGCAATTTCTTCAACCAAATCAATGACCGGTCACTCTTTAGGTGCAGCGGGTGCTCATGAAGCGATTTACTCATTATTGATGTTACACAATAACTTTATCGCACCGAGTATTAATATCGAAACTTTAGACGAACAAGCTGAGGGCATGAACATCGTGACAGAACGTCAAGACAAGGAGTTAACGACCGTAATGTCAAATAGTTTCGGTTTTGGTGGTACCAACGCTTGTTTGGTATTCCAAAAATATAAAGGTTAATCAAAAGATTGATTATCTGCTTAAATTTGCTATAAAGACGTGGGATTTTCCCCACGTTTTTTATTAGGAGTGATTTATGAAATTATTAAAACAGTATTTTGCAGTATTATGTGTGGCGTTTTCCACAGTGGCGGTTGCTAATGTTTCCGGCGATATGTTCCAGATGAATCGAGAAGTCAATCAGTTATTAAAAGCAGATTCGGTAGAAGCTTTTCAGCAAAGTGCGGATAAATTTTTGACGGCGGCAAAAAAAGCGCAAGAAACCATGCCGAAAAGCTTAGACGGCGATCAAACCCGTTTTGCCGGTTATCAGAAAGGAATGCAGGAAGTGATTGATGTGGTCACGGAAGCAAAGTCGTTAGCAGAGCAAGGAAAGCTTGAAGAAGCGAAAACTACGGCAACAAAATTGAATCAGCTCAAAAAAACCTATCACGCAGAATATAAATAACCTGAAACAAGCGGTCTTTTTTGCGCAATTTTTTGCAAATTATGTGATGAAAATGACCGCTTGTATCCATAAGTTTTTAGAGAAATCCTATGCAAGAAAGCTCCTCCCTTACCCGAATTTTAGTTGCTACCGCAGCAATTATCGTTATTTTAGCCGGCATAAAACTGTCTGCCGAAATTGTGGTGCCTTTTTTATTAGCCTTATTTATTGCGATTATTTGTTCACCGATTGTGAAGTTTATGACGGATCGTAAAGTACCGCTTTGGCTGGCAATTACCTTATTATTTGTTCTGTTTTTGGTGATTTCCGTTTTTCTCGCCGGATTAATCAATAGCACCGTGAGAGAATTCACTGTTTCCATTCCACAATATAAAACGTTACTCATAGAAAGAGTGAACACCCTTACGCAGCTGGCTACGGAGTGGAATCTTCCGATTACGATTTCCCGTGAAACGGTGTTAGAACATTTTGACCCAAGCTTGATTATGAATTTTGTGAGCCGTTTGTTGCTCAGTTTTTCCGGTGTCGTCACCAATATATTTGTGTTATTGCTCGTAGTTGTGTTTATGTTATTGGAAGCGCCTATGGCAAAACACCGCTTTGCAGTTGCTTTAAGCGGAAATAATGATGTTGCTTCAAAAGAAAGCCATATCAACAGAATCTTACAAGGGGTAATCAACTATTTGGGCGTCAAAACAGTCATTAGCTTATTGACCGGTTTTTGTATTTGGGCATTACTTGAATTTACCGGCGTACAATATGCAGTACTTTGGGGAACATTAGGTTTCTTACTTAACTATATTCCAAATATCGGTTCTATTATTGCGGCAGTTCCGATCATCGTACAAGCCTTGTTGCTTAACGGTTTTTCCGTCGGTTTAGGTGTTGCGGTAGGTGTTATCGCGATTAATATGGTTATCGGCAATATTATGGAGCCGCGTATGATGGGAAGATCCCTAGGGCTTTCTACCTTGGTCGTTTTCCTCTCTTTATTGTTTTGGGGATGGTTGCTAGGTACGGTCGGTATGCTACTTTCCGTTCCTCTGACCATGGCGTTAAAAATCGCCTTAGAGTCAAGCCCGAAAACGGTGCGTTACGCTGGCTTATTAGGTGATATATCGGAAGAGAAATTGGAAAAATAGATAAAAAATCAGGATGCAAAAGCATCCTGATTTTTTTACGGTAAATTTCTTAACGCTTCAATACGTTTTTCTAGCGGTGGGTGGCTCATAAAGAGCTCTTTGCGTTTACTATTAATCATAAAGGCATTTAAGGAACCTTCCATCTCTTGCGGTTCGTGTACTTTACGTAAACGCTCAAGCGCCGCAATCATTTTCTCTTTACCGACAAGGCTTGCAGAACCTGCATCGGCACGGAACTCGCGGTAACGTGAGAACCACATTGCGATAATGGTTGCTAAAATACCGAATAATACTTCAAGTACCATTGCAACTAAGAAATAGATTCCTGAGTTTTGGCTGCTATCACTATCGCTACGATTATTGGCAACGGCGCTGGCAATCATACGTGATAAGAAAATAACGAAAGTATTTAATACACCTTGTAATAACGTCATTGTTACCATATCGCCGTTCGCAATGTGTGCGACTTCGTGTGCAACAACTGCTTCCGCTTCATCTTGTGTCATGTTGTTGAGTAAGCCTGTACTCACAGCGACTAACGAATTACTTTTAGTGGCCCCTGTGGCAAACGCATTTACGTCCGCAGAATGATAAATAGCCACATCCGGCATCGGAATACCAGCTTGTGCAGATTGACGTTTTACGGTTTCAACTAACCAACGCTCTGCATTGTTGCGCGGTTCTTTAATAATTTCAGCACCGACAGAACGCAATGCCATTGTCTTGGATAAAAATAGGGAAATTAAAGAGCCGGCAAAACCGAAGAGTAGTGCCATAATCAGGATACCGCCGGTGCTGTTCCCCGCAATTCCTGTTACGCTTAAAATAATTCCCAACACAATCATCACAGCGAAGTTGGTTGCGAGGAAAAGAGCAATACGCATCATATAGATAATTCTCCAAAGTAAGTAGTTAAGCAAGTAAGAAATCAGTTTGTTTATTGTGGTATGACTGCAATAAAAAATAATTTATTTGTGACCGATACACCAACAATTCTATTATTTCCGGTCGGTTATTTACCGAGCGTTTAAAATAATGATGAATTTCATAAAATTCAAGACTATGACAAAAATTATTCCCATAAATTTAGTTGTTGTGTAACTTTTTGTTCGGGAACATGAACGTTTATTCCTAATAATCTGACTTTTCTACCGTTTCGCCGTTGCCAGATTTGGTGGAGCAATTCAATAAACCGTTGTTCGGTGAGTCCGTCAGTTGTCCGTTCCAGCGTGGTTTGAGTGAAATCGTCGAATTTTAATTTTACTCCCAATTTTTTAAAATCCACCGGTGATTTATCACCCCAGTGACGCTGAATACGGTAAATCAGCTGATGAAATTGTTCATGTAATATCTTTTCAGCCTCCCTGAGCTGCTCAATATCTTTCAATAAAGTATTTTCCACGGCAATGGATTTCCGAGGTCGATTCACTTCAACGTTACGTGGATCAATCCCGTGGCTGAAGTTCCATAAACGTTGCCCGAATTTTCCGAACTGCTGATAAATGACTTGTTGTTCGGACTGTTGAATATCTCTACAGGTATGCAAACCGAGTTGTGCTAACTTTTCTTCAGTGACTTTGCCGACACCGGGAATTTTTTTAAGCGGTAATTTGGATACAAAATCGGTAATTTCTTCGGGGCGGATCACAAATTGCCCGTTTGGTTTGTTTTGATCTGAGGCGATCTTCGCCAAAAATTTCAACGGGGCAATACCGGCGGAGGCGGTAAGTTTTAGCTCATCCCAAATGGCTTGGCGAATTTCACTTGCGATCCAAGTAGCGGAACCGCTACATTGAGTACAATCGGTCACGTCCAGATAAGCTTCATCTAGCGAAAGCGGCTCGATAATTTCGGTATAACGTCTAAAAATGTGGTGGATCTGTTTAGATACTTCTCGGTACAGCACCATGTTAACTGGCAGTAATATTAAATGAGGGCAGAGTTTCAACGCTTGTGCCGTCGCCATTGCACTGCGTAGCCCGAATTTACGCGCTTCATAATTGCAGGTAGTCAAGACTCCGCGTTGCTTTACATTACTGCCGACGGCAACCGGTTTACCTGCCAAACTTGGGTTTTCACGCATTTCCACCGCAGCGTAGAAGCAATCCATATCGATGTGAATGATTTTTCGTTGAGGATCCATAATTTGCAAAATATTGTGTAAAAATGACCGCTTGTAGTATAACAAATAACTGTATATAAAAACAGTTTTGTTTTGTCGGATAAGCGTTAGAATGCTTCTCTCAAAAATAAGGAGAAAAAATGATTTACGGCTTAATGATCGCCTTTGTGCCACTTTTTTTGGGCTACTTGTTTCGTATTTCGAACCAAATTCTATTGCAGTGGGTAAACCGAATTACCATGTATTGCCTCTATCTGATTTTATTGATTATGGGGATTTCCCTCGGGCAATTAGACGAACTGACTACCAAATTACCGCAAATTGGTGCTATTGCTTTCGGGCTTACCGCTATCTTACACGGCTGTAATATTATCGCCCTCGTTGTCTTTGATAAACTCTATCCGATGGCTCGTAGCACTCATCGCTTGGAAGATTTACCTTCCCGTTGGAAAGTATTATCGGAATCCTTACAGCTCTGTTTAACGGTACTCGTTGGGGCGTTATTCGGTTTTTTTACCAAGGGAATCATTGATTTTCCATTACATTCCAGCACTTATGTCTTGGTCTTGATGATTTTTTGTGTCGGCATCCAATTAAGAAACAGCGGAATTCCGCTTAAAGAAGTCTTTTTAAACAAACGTGGTATTTTTACCTCATTAGTATTTATGGGAAGTGGCTTGATTGGAGGTGTGATTGCCTCTTATTTGCTGGATTTGCCGTTAATTCGAGCTTTAGCATTGGCATCAGGTTTTGGTTGGTATTCTCTTTCCAGTGTGTTGGTGAACGATGCTTGGGGAGCAGTTTACGGCAGTATTGCCTTTTTTAACGATTTATCACGGGAGATTTTCTGCCTGTTTGCGATTCCATTCTTTATGCGGTTTTTTCCGTCGACGGCAGTTGGATTGGGTGGAGCGACATCTCTTGATGCTACCTTGCCGATTATCCAAAAAACGGGCGGAATCCAAATAGTGCCGCTCGCAATCAGTTTTGGCTTTATTGTGAATTTGGTTGTACCAATTTTATTGGCATTTTTTATCGGACTTGACAAATAACAAAGTGACGCTGTGAAAACGGTTCTGCAGTTTTCACAGCGTAGGAGAGATTATTTGATGTTTTCCCGGCAAATTCGCTCAAGGGAATTCAGGTTGTATTTAAAATACTCGGCACTGGCTAAAAAATGTTGTACGGTTCGCCAATTTTCTTTGCCCGTGTCATACTTAAAATGTAATTGTTGGTTGTATCGTTGATGAATTTCTAAGAATTTACCCAGCAATTGCGGATGGTAATCCAATCGACGCAGATAATCGGCAATATATTGTTCAATTTGATAGAGGCAGATAAACGGGCGTTCAATAATATCGGCCTGTAGTAACTGCTCAACATCTTTCGATGCTTTTTCGGCGTCATTCAGTAAATAACCGCGTTCGACTTTGCTTAATGCGCTGAAATATATTCCGTCGATTATCGGCATTGTTCTGAGCAGCTGAATAAGCTCGATCGGGTTTCCTTCGATTAATTCCAGCGCTAATTCACAGATATTTTCTTTGATCAATGAGTTGGTTATATCGCCTTGATCCAGGCAGATTTCGATTTGTGCCAAATCTTGCACCACAAGCCATCTTTCTCGAATGAAGTCTGTTTTAAACAAAAGATGGAGTGAAGATTGCAGGCTATTCGGATCTGCCTGAAACGGTAGCCCTTCCGCGGCGGCTAATCGTTGGAGATCCGGTGTTTCGTTCGGAAGTTCGACACTGTATTCGGGGCGAATATGCAATCCGCCTATCGTTTTACCGCCGGTTTTTAGTGTCATTTCAAACCGTTGGGCTTTTTTTCTGACGCGTAACCCAATGTCATTTAAGGCAAAAAAGCGTTCCGCATTATCATAGTAGCTGTTTTCCAGCGGTTGTTTTTCATACCCAAAAGTAGGTAATTGTGCTAACCAAGTCCTAATCGTTGGAATGATTGACTCGGCAAGTGTCAATTTGAGTTCGATTTCATGTTTCATGGCTTATTCTCCGATTGTTTTGCTTTCTGCCGTAATCGGAATTTATTGCGATACGACAGATTTCAGCGTATTCAATATTCATCCATTCGCATAAGATATCGAGCAAGTAGAGCTAAAAAATCTCTTGTGATTGAATACGCCGGAAAACGCAAAACCCCTACCTCCGATTGTTGAATGATCGAAAGTAACGACAGGGTAGCGATGTTCGCTGACAGTCCGTTATTCGCCTCTATATTCTACTATGTTGCCGAATTCGGAACAACGTCGTAAATTGAATTCATCAATCTAGACCTTTTCCAATTTGGCAATTTTGGCGATCAACCATTTGATCCCTTGTTGAACGAAGGCAATTTGCAGACGGGTTTGATCGCCGCTGCCTTCGACGTTGATAATAGTCCCTTGTCCGAATTTTTCATGGCGGACTTTTTGCCCCATTTTCCATGCGGCTTCGGTTTGCGGTGCGCTACAAGCGGTCGGATTCGTGCGGAAATTTGCAAATTGTGCCGGGCGGTTAATGGTACCGCGTAAACGTACTTCACGAATATGTTGCTCGGGTAATTCGGCAATAAAACGTGAAGGCAAATGGCGCTCTTCTTTACCGTATAAGCGACGGCTTTCCGCATAGCTGATGGTCAGCTTCTTTTTGGCGCGCGTGATGCCGACGTAAGCCAAACGGCGTTCTTCCTGCAAACGACCTTCTTCAAAGCTCATGCCGCTTGGGAACAGCCCTTCTTCCACACCGACAATGAAAACACGGGGAAATTCCAATCCTTTTGCCGAATGTAACGTCATTAATTCCACATAATCTTGATGCGGGGAAGCTTGGGTTTCGCCCGCTTCCAGTGAGGCATGGGTTAAAAAGGCGCTGAGATCACTCATTTCCTCGGCTTCATCCGGTTTGACAAATTGGCGGGTTGCCGTCACCAATTCTTCCAAGTTCTCGATTCGCACTTCGCCCTTTTCCCCTTTTTCCTGTTTGTACATGTCATAGAGCCCCGATTTTTTGATGACGTAATCGGTTTGCTCAAACAACGGCATTTGTTCGGTTTCTTGTTCAAGGGCATTGATTAATTCCACGAAGCGGAGCAATGCGGAGGCAGCCCGTCCGGACAGCTGTTCTTCCTGTACGGCAACCTGAATCGCTTGCCATAAAGTGATTTGACGGGTACGGGTTAATTGACGCAACGTATCTAAAGTGCGATCACCGATACCGCGCGGCGGTGTGTTGATGACCCGTTCAAATGCCGCATCATCTTGGCGGTTAGCGATTAAACGCAGATATGCTAAAGCGTCTTTAATCTCTTGGCGTTCAAAAAAGCGCATACCGCCATAAATACGGTAGGGAATATTAGCTTGAATTAACGCCTCTTCAATCACACGGGATTGACTGTTGCTCCGATAAAGCACGGCGCATTGATTTAACTCGCCTTCATCTTCTTTCCACTGTTTGATTTGTGATGCAACAAAACGGGCTTCGTCCAATTCGTTAAAGGCGCAGTAAATGTCGACGGGTTCGCCGTCACCGCTGTCAGTCCACAGATTTTTGCCTAAACGATCGTCATTATTGGCTATCAATGCGTTAGCGGCATTTAAGATATTGCCGGTCGAACGGTAATTTTGTTCAAGTCGAATCGTTTCCGCATTCGGGTAGTCGTTTAAAAAGCGTTGAATATTTTCGACTTGCGCTCCCCGCCAACCGTAGATGGATTGATCATCATCTCCGACAATCATCACCTTGCTTTTATCGCCGGCAAGCAAGCGAATCAAATCATATTGAATGTTGTTGGTATCTTGGAATTCATCAATCAAAATGTGCTGAAAACGTTGTTGGTAACGCTGCAAAATCAGTGGCTTGTTTTTAAATAACTCATAACAACGAATCAGTAATTCGGCAAAATCCAGCAACCCGGCACGGTCACAGGCATCTTGATAAATTTGATAAATCTGCACCAATTTTTGAGTGTTTTGATCGCCATGGTGTTCAATATCCTTGGCGCGTGAGCCTTTATCTTTTTGGGCATTGATAAACCAGCTGACCTGCTTGGGCGGGAAATGTTTTTCGTCGATATTATGTAACTTCAGTAATCGTTTGATTAAGCGTTGCTGATCTTCGGTATCCATAATTTGGAAATCCTGCGGCAGATTGGCATCCAGATAATGGGCTCTGAGCAAACGGTTGGCAATGCTGTGAAACGTCCCGACCCACATACCGAACAGGCGGTGATGACCGGTTTGGGAAAGGGTATATTCGATGCGGTGACGCATTTCTGCCGCGGCTTTGTTGGTAAAGGTGACGGCTAAAATATTGGATTCAGGCACATTTTCAACACCGATTAACCACGCGATACGGTGTGTGAGTACGCGGGTTTTACCGCTACCGGCTCCGGCAAGGACTAAATAGTTGCCGACAGGTGCGGCAACGGCTTCGCGTTGTTTATCGTTTAAGCCATCGAGCAATAAGGAAAAATCCATTCTTACGCCTCTTTATGTGAATTTATACAGTGATTTGCGTTATTATAGCTTACAAGCGGTCGGTTTTGGCAGATTTTTTGCAAATAAAAATGCCATCGAATAACCGATGGCATTTTTCAAAGTTTAAGGTTTAGGCAAAATTACATCATTCCGCCCATGCCCCCCATACCGCCCATTCCGGCGCCTAAGTCAGCTTTTTCTTCTTTCGGCAGGTCTGTGACCATACATTCAGTCGTAATCATTAAACCTGCGATAGATGCCGCAAATTGTAATGCAGAACGGGTTACTTTAGTTGGGTCTAAAATACCCATTTCTAACATATCGCCGTATTGTTCGGTTGCGGCATTATAACCGTAGTTACCGTTACCGTCTTTTACGTTGCGAGCAACAACAGATGCTTCTTCACCTGCGTTTGTCACGATTTGGCGAAGCGGTGCTTCCATTGCACGAAGTGCTAAACGGATACCCACGTTTTGTTCTTCGTTATCACCTTTCACTACATCAGCCACTTTGCTTGCCGCACGCACTAATGCCACGCCACCGCCGGCAACAATACCTTCTTCCACAGCCGCACGGGTTGCGTGAAGCGCATCATCTACACGGTCTTTTTTCTCTTTCATTTCAACTTCAGTTGCTGCACCGACTTTGATGACTGCAACACCGCCAGCTAATTTAGCCACACGTTCTTGGAGTTTCTCTTTGTCGTAGTCTGAGGTTGAATCTTCGATTTGTTGACGAATTTGTGCCACACGACCTTTGATCTGTGCTTCATCACCTACACCGTCAATGATGGTGGTGTTGTCTTTTGAAATCACCACACGTTTTGCTTGACCTAACTCTTCGATAGTCGCTTTTTCAAGTTCCATACCGATCTCTTCAGAGATGACCGTACCGGCAGTTAAAATCGCAATGTCTTGTAACATCGCTTTACGGCGATCGCCAAAGCCAGGTGCTTTCACTGCGGCTACTTTCACGATACCACGCATCGTGTTCACAACTAAAGTTGCTAATGCTTCGCCTTCAATATCTTCTGCGATAATTAATAACGGTTTACCCGCTTTTGCCACCGCTTCTAATACAGGCAGAATTTCACGGATATTTGAAATTTTCTTATCCACTAAAAGAATGTATGGATTTTCTAATTCTACTGTGCCGGCTTCCGGTTTATTGATGAAGTATGGTGATAAGTAGCCACGGTCGAATTGCATACCTTCAACCACATCTAATGCATCTTCTAAACCAGTGCCATCTTCAACAGTGATTACGCCTTCTTTGCCCACTTTTTCCATTGCTTGAGCAATTAATTTACCCACTGTACTGTCTGAGTTTGCAGAAATCGTACCGACTTGTTCAATCTCTTTTGATGTTTCACACGGTTTAGAGAGCGATTTTAACTCTTCAACAACTGCCGCTACTGCTTTGTCGATACCACGTTTTAAATCCATCGGGTTCATACCTGCGGCAACCGCTTTTAAGCCTTCATTTACGATAGCTTGAGCCAATACGGTTGCTGTAGTGGTACCGTCACCTGCCGCATCGTTGGCTTTAGAAGCGACTTCTTTAACCATTTGAGCGCCCATATTCTCGAATTTATCTTCTAATTCGATTTCACGAGCAACAGATACACCGTCTTTAGTGATCGTTGGTGCGCCAAAGGCTTTGTCTAATACCACGTTACGCCCTTTCGGACCTAAAGTCACTTTTACTGCATCTGCTAATACGTTTACGCCGTTTAACATTTTTACACGAGCGTCGTTACCAAATTTTACATCTTTTGCTGCCATTTTTATTTATCCTTTAATATCTCAATTATTCAACGATTGCCAAAATATTGTCTTCAGAAATAATTAACACGGTTTCACCGTCAATTTTTTCTTCTTTCACTCCGTATTCGTTAAAAATAACTACGTCACCCACCTTCACGTTTAACGGAAGTACGGTGCCATTATCTAAAGTACGACCATTGCCAACGGCAATCACAGTACCACGAGTAGATTTAGTTGCCGCAGAACCGGTTAAAACGATACCGCCGGCAGATTTAGTTTCGATTTCTTCACGTTTTAAAATTACTTTGTCGTGTAACGGACGAATTTTCATTGAATTACTCCTAAGATTGACATGAAATAAATGTGGTCGCTCGCGCGACCATAACGCGGTGCTATTTTGAGACGATGGATCGTAATTTCAAGGGGAAAAGTTAAAAATTTGCAAAAAATTTGCAGAAACAGACCGCTTGTCTCTTGAACTGCCTATCATTTCTTCGTAAATTTGTCGAAAGACGACCATATTCATGGAGAAAGTTATGCAAAAACTGCCCGCTATCATTGCAGTGACTTCGGACATTATGCTGGAAAAAATTGCGCTGCGGCACAGTCAAGCGCTGTTTGAACAAATCGTTCGTCATCGCGATTATTTGGCGCAATTTGTGAATTGGACGCCGTTTACACAGAAAATAGAGGATGCCGTCAACTTTGTGAAAGCCAGCGAACAGGATGCAGAACAGGGGATTTCTTATGTGTGGGCTATCTGTTATCGGAATAATCCGGTTGGCACATTGAGCCTGAATAAACCGATTGATTGGCAAAATCGAACGGTCTATTTAGGCTATTGGCTTTCGCCGGACGTACAAGGAAAAGGCATTGTGACTCAGAGCATCCAACGCGTGATGGAAGAAATACATCCGATTTTCGACCACTATTTTTTAAAATGCGCAGTTCATAATCAGCGCAGCAATGCTGTGGCAAAACGTTGCTGTTTTCAGCTTGTGGAACGGGTGGAAAACGCGGAAAAAATCGGCGATACATGGTATGCCCAGAATCTGTATCGTAAAGGATAATGAACAAGCGGTCCGAATTTGCAAAAAATTTGCAAAAACAGACCGCTTGTAGGTTATTCGGTTTCCGTTTTGTTACTCGTCGGTTTGCGGCGCTTACCAATGTTTTTACTGTCTTTATGGCGAACTTTAACTTTTTTCTTATCCGCATCTTTTTTATCTTCTTTTTTCTTCTTAATCCGAGCCTTTTCTTTTTTACTGATCGAAATGACTTCGCCGTCTTTTGGGGCTTTGGTGCGAGGCTCCAAGCCTTCCACTATACGGGCTTTTAACGGTTCTTCCGTGTAACGTTTGATTTTACCGAGCAGTTTATAATCGTGCGCTTCCACTAACGAAACTGCCGAGCCTTTTTTGCCCGCCCGTGCAGTACGTCCGATACGGTGCAGATAAGTATCGGCACTGTAGGGTAAATCGAAGTTAATTACAAAATCGATATCATCAATATCAATTCCACGAGCTGCAACATCGGTAGAAACCAACACGTTGACTACGCCTTCTTTTAAGCGGGTAATTGCTTGATTACGTTGGGTTTGCGCCATTTCACCTTCCAAATAGGTAGAACGAATACCGCGTTTACGTAAAATTTCGCTGAGTTCACGTACGGTTTCACGGCGACGGACGAACACAATCGCACGTTCAATATCAAATTCACTGATAAGGCGAGCCAATAATTTGGTTTTGTGATCAAGATTATCGGCGTGATAATACCACTGTTGAATTTTTTTACGTTCACGGCGACTTGGTTCCGCATCAACTTGCACCGGGTCATTAAGAACGCGTTCGGCAAAATCAACCAATAATTCACCTTCAAGCGTTGCGGAAAACAACCACGTATATTTACGCCATCGGGTTTCTGCTGCAATGGTTTCCGCATCTTGCCCGAATCCCATTTGCATCATTCTGTCGGCTTCGTCAAAAATCAGCACTTCAACCGAACGGCAATCAAAATTTTCTTCTTTGATATATTGCAGTAAACGTCCCGGCGTGGCGACAACCAGATCTTGATTGGTATTAAATACTTCACCGTGGTTTTGATAGGCAACACCGCCGGTGATGGTTGCGATTTTCAGATTGGTGAATCGGGCAATTTCTTCCGCTTGCTCTGCGACTTGCATCGCGAGTTCTCGGGTTGGCGTTAACACTAAAATGCGCGGCGGACCGGGCTTGCGACGCGGATGATCGAGCAAATGTTGGATGGCCGGCAGTAAAAATGCGGCAGTTTTGCCGGTGCCGGTCGGCGCCGAACCGAGTACGTCACGTCCTTCCAACGCAGCCGGAATCATTGCGGCTTGGATTGCGGTCGGGCGTTTGTAACCTTTTTTATCTAAGGCTTCAAGTAATTCCGGGTTAAGGTCAAATTCTTGAAAAGTTTGGAGTGTTGTCATAATTCTCTCTATAAATACAAAGCCATCACAACCGCGTTTTCGCACCCGCCGTTTGCGGTCGGGTAGTAGTTTTTGCGGATATCGACTTCATTAAAGCCTAAAGCATGGTATAAACCTTGGGCGGTGGTGTTGGATTGGCGGACTTCAAGCCAAAGGGTGAGAATGCCTTGTTGCTTGAGTTGCCCGATTAAACCTTGTAAAAGCCGTTTGCCGTAACCTTTGCCTTGGCATTGCGGTGCGACGGCGATATTAAATAACGTTGCTTCGTCTAATACCGTTTGGCAAATTGCGAAGGCAACAATTTGATTTTCAATGGATAATTTTAAATTAAGATAGCGATCGCCTTGGTTGTTTAATAAGGTTCCTTTCGACCACGGCACGCTATGCGCTTGTTGTTCAATCTCAAACAAACGTTCGAAATCATAAGCGGAAATCGGTTCTATCACTGACTATCCTCAAAATGTCGGCAAAAAGGTTGCATTTGTTGCCAAAGTCGGCGTTTTTGTTGCGGTTGGTGGATTTCCTGCCAAGAGGTTTGTGTCCAAGCGGTCTGTTTCGGGTATTTTTTTGCAAATTTTGCGGATTGTTCCTCCGCTTGAATCAGCCAGAAAATCGGTGAATGATCAAATGCAAGGCGCATTGTTTGTTCCAATGTCAGCCATTGATATTCATCACTTTTTAAATCTAATGCACGCAACACATCCTGAAAAAAGCCGCTTTGTTGTTGATTTTCTTCGCACACTACCACAAATTTAACCTGTTCGGAGAGGCGAATTTGTGCATCGCCCTTCAAAACCTGCGGTTTTATCAGTACCCACTGGGTAATATTCATTTCATTTAGCAGTAAATCGCGTCGATTCATCGGTTTTCCTCACAAAAAGTTGGGGAATGGTAGCAAAAATCGGTAGAATGGCGAAATTATTTCGTATCAATTTTGGAAATTTATGTTATCTATTGAAAGTGAAGTATTAGAACGGCATTTGCAGTTGTTTAACGCAAAATCGGTGCTGCTGTTTGGCGATATTCGCGACCGTTTTGCCGATCGGATTAACGCCGAAGCAACCCGTGTTGCGACTTTTAGCAGTTATTTTGATTACGCCCGTTTGCACGCGGATGTTGAATTTGGCTTGACGTGCCGTATTCAGGCGGATTTGGCTGTTTTTTACTGGACTAAAAACAAGCAAGAATGTCAGTTTCAACTGTTTCAATGGTTGTCGCAAGCGCCGATCGGACAATGTCTGTTGATTATCGGCGAAAACCGTGCCGGTGTACGTTCGGTGGAAAATCTGCTGGAACCGTTCGGTGATATTCATAAAATTGATTCTGCCCGCCGTTGCGGGTTGTATCAATTTGAGCTGAAAACTCTGCCGGGTTTCGATTGCAAAAAATTCTGGAAAACCTACCGCTTGCAAGAGCTGGATATTTTTGCATTACCTGCGGTATTCAGTTCGACAGAGTTGGATAACGGTTCCAAATTATTGCTTTCCACCTTTGACAAAGCGGATCGTTTAACCGGAAAAGTGTTGGATATTGGGTGCGGCGCGGGAGTCATCGGGGCATTTTTGAAACAACGATTTCCGAAAATTAAACTGACGATGTCCGATATTCATGCGATGGCAATTGAGTCCGGTCGCCGTACGTTGGCAGAAAATCGGTTAGAAGGGGAAGTATTGGCTAGCGATGTGTTTTCACATATCAACGGACGTTTCGACCTGATCGTGTCCAATCCGCCGTTTCATGATGGTATAGACACCGCTTATCGTGCGGTGCAGGAGCTTATTGCTCAAGCGAAAAATCATTTAAACAAAGGTGGTGAATTACGGATTGTCGCGAACGCTTTTTTACCGTATCCCGATTTATTGGATCAAGCGTTCGGTAAGCATCAGCTGCTTGCCAAATCGAATAAATTTAAGGTGTATTCGGTGCGCGGTTAAATCAATCAATGAGGGATATCCCTTTTGGGTTTCAAATTTTTCTTCCTTGTTAAATTCCCTCGTTTTGCCTACAATACCGCCTTTTATTTACAAGGCAGAATATTGTGTCGCAAATTAAGTTAATTGTAGGGCTTGCCAATCCCGGAGCAAAATATGAAGAAACCCGCCACAATGCGGGGGAATGGTTGATTAACGAGATTGCCCGTCGGTTCAATGTGAGCTTGAAAGAAGAATCAAAATACTTCGGCAAAGTGGCGAAAATCAATACAGCGCAAGGCGAAGTGCGTTTATTAGTGCCAACGACCTTTATGAATTTAAGCGGTAAGGCAGTCGGAGCATTGGCGAATTTTTACCGAATTAAACCGGAAGAAATTTTAGTTGCCCACGATGAACTGGATTTACCGCCCGGCGTAGCCAAAATCAAGCAGGGTGGCGGTCACGGCGGACATAATGGTTTGAAAGATATTGTGGCAGCCCTCGGCAATAGTAATAATTTTTTCCGTGTGCGTATCGGTATCGGTCATCCGGGGCATAAGGATTTGGTCGCTGCTTACGTGCTTGGTAAACCGTCACCGACGGATAAATCGTTAATCGAGGCAGCTGTTGACGAAGCAAGTCGTTGTGTTGAGATATTATTTAAAGACGGCATTGTGAAAGCGACCAATCGCTTAAATACGTTTAAGGCGTAATCAGTTATTTTGCCCTCGTTTGCGGGGGTGGGAACAAGCAGTCGGTTTTTGCTGATTTTTTGCAAATTCGCTTATTCTTCCTACAAGCAGGGTGGAAGTCAAAGTTTAAAAAATAACAGGAAACAAAAAATGGGATTTAAATGTGGTATCGTCGGTTTACCGAATGTCGGTAAATCAACATTATTTAATGCGTTAACCAAAGCGGGTATCGAAGCGGCAAACTATCCGTTCTGTACAATCGAGCCGAATACCGGAGTGGTACCGATGCCGGACTCTCGTTTGGATGCCTTGGCAGAAATTGTGAAACCGGAGCGCGTATTACCAACCACCATGGAATTTGTGGATATTGCAGGCTTAGTTGCCGGTGCAAGTAAAGGTGAAGGTTTAGGTAACAAATTTTTGGCGAATATTCGTGAAACGGATGCGATCGGTCATGTTGTACGTTGTTTTGAAAATGATGATATTGTTCATGTTGCGGGTAAAATTGAGCCGTTAAATGACATTGATACGATTAATACAGAATTGGCGTTGGCGGATTTAGACAGTTGCGAGCGAGCGATTCAACGTTTACAAAAACGTGCCAAAGGCGGAGACAAAGACGCAAAATTTGAATTATCGGTGATGGAAAAAATTTTACCGGTATTGGAAAATGCCGGCATGATTCGTTCGATTAATTTGGATAAAGAAGAGTTACACGCAATTAAAAGCTATAATTTCTTAACCTTAAAACCAACAATGTATATAGCGAACGTTAACGAAGACGGCTTTGAAAATAACCCGTATTTGGAGCAAGTACGTGCATTTGCGGAAAAAGAGGGTTCGGTGGTTGTGCCGGTGTGTGCGGCAATTGAGGCGGAAATCGCTGAGCTTGAAGATGATGAGAAAAGCGAATTTTTACAAGATTTAGGTATCGAAGAGCCGGGTTTAAACCGTGTGATTCGTGCCGGTTATGCGTTATTAAACCTGCAAACCTATTTCACCGCCGGTGTGAAAGAAGTTCGTGCTTGGACCGTTGCTGTCGGGGCAACCGCGCCAAAAGCGGCAGCGGTTATCCATACCGATTTTGAAAAAGGGTTTATCCGTGCAGAAGTGATTGCGTATGAAGATTTCATTCAGTTCAAAGGTGAAAATGGCGCAAAAGAAGCAGGTAAATGGCGTTTGGAAGGGAAAGATTACGTCGTACAAGACGGTGATGTGATGCACTTCCGTTTTAATGTTTAAATTCATCGAAAAATTGGCACATCAACAATCGGACTTTCCCGGTTTGTTAATGTGCCGATTTTTTTATAGATTTTTGCGGAAAAATGCTGCTAAATCAGTATCTTCAAACTCAAATCCAGCTGCTAACAACCGTTTCGGCACTAGCGGTTGATTGTCCAAGAGCAGTTGAGAACGTTCGCCCAATATCCATTTCAATATAAAAGCAGGCACTGCAAAAATAGCAGGGCGTTTTAAGGTTTGAGCAAGCGTGCGATTAAAATCGGCGTTGGTGGTAAGTTGTGGCGCGACAAAATTATAAGCGCCGTGACAGTCGGCGTTTTCTAATAAGAACAGGATGGCACGTACTTCATCGGTGAGAGAAATCCATGCCCAATGTTGTTTGCCTGAACCTAATTTCCCGGCAAGCCCTAAACGATAAAGCGGTAGCATTCGTTTTAACGCACCTCCGTTTTTATCTAAGACAATAGCTGTTCTGACTAAACAAACACGGGTTTTGTCGCTTTTAGCTTGTAAGGCGGTCTGTTCCCAGTGTTGGCATATTTGTGCGGCAAAGGAAGAACCGCAAGCGGTCTGTTCGTCGTAATTTTTTGCAAATGGCAGATCACCGTAATAACCGGTTGCAGAGCCTGAAATCAGTGTATGCGGAGGATGCTCACTTTTGGCAATTAATTCAACGAGTTGTTGCGTGATTTCAAGCCGACTTGCGATGAGCTTCTGTTTTTGCCGCTCGTTCCATGCTTTATCGAAAATCGGTTCGCCGGCAAGGTTGATTACGGCATCGAACGCGTTTAGATTGTCGAAATTTGCAAAATTTTGGCAATAACTGACCGCTTGTGTATCGGCCAATTTTTGGCGGGTTAATAGTGTGAGGTGATGGCCGGAATCCACTAACGCCTTTACCAACACTTTACCGATAAAGCCTGTGCCGCCGGTGATTAAAATTTTCATTAGAGTGTACTCTCGAAGAGCTCCGTAATATTTTCAATCAATAGTTTGATTGATGTGCCTTGGGTCGGGGTGACGAAAATCGTATCGTCGCCGGCGATGGTGCCTAGAATCCCTTCCGCTTTGCCGATGGAATCGAGCAAACGTGCGATAAGTTGTGCGGCTCCCGGGCTTGTACGAATGACGATCAAAAAGTCGTTGTGATCAATATCAATTACTAAGTTTTTAAGCGGGCTGGACGTAGTCGGCACACCTAACTCCGAAGGGAGTTGATAAACCATTTCCATTTTTGTGTTGCGGGTGCGTACTGCACCGAATTTGGATAACATACGCGATACTTTTGATTGGTTCACGTTTTCAAAGCCAAGTTCTTGTAATGCGGTAACCATTTCACTTTGAGAGCTGAATTTTGCTTCGCGTAATAATGATTTAAACGCTTCAGCCAGTGAATCAAATTTTTCCACATCGTATCCTTTTTATTCATTTTATTTTTTAAATATGCAGAATTTTTGCTTATTTATGCAAATAAATCAATCCTCAGCGAAATTTTTTCTTGAAAATTTGCACTATCTCTCAAAATTACACTTTGCCGTTTGAATCTTTGCTTCATTTTACATACACTTTTAACTATCTCATTATCGATAACTCAATCCAAGGAGAATTTTTTATGAAAGTAGCAGTATTAGGTGCGGCAGGCGGTATCGGTCAGGCATTGGCACTATTATTAAAATTGCAGCTTCCGGCGGGTACACAGCTTGCATTGTATGATATTGCACCAGTGACTCCGGGCGTTGCAGTTGATGTCAGTCACATTCCGACACCGGTTAAAGCGGTTGGCTTCAGCGGTGAAGATCCGACACCTGCACTTGAAGGCGCGAATTTAGTATTAATTTCTGCCGGTGTAGCTCGTAAACCGGGGATGGATCGTTCGGATTTGTTTAATATTAATGCGGGTATTGTACGCAACTTAATTGAAAAAGTTGCGGTAGTTTGTCCGAATGCTTGTATCGGTATTATTACTAACCCGGTAAATACGACGGTTGCAATCGCCGCAGAAGTTTTGAAAAAAGCCGGTGTATATGATAAGCGTAAATTATTCGGCGTTACTTCATTGGACGTGCTACGTTCCGAAACCTTTATTGCGGAATTAAAAGGCAAAGATGTTCATCATGTGAATATCCCGGTAATCGGTGGTCACTCTGGCGTAACTATTCTTCCATTGCTTTCTCAAGCGCATGAAGAAGATAAAATCGACTTCACCCAAGAGGAAGTTGAAGCGTTAACCAAACGCATCCAAAACGCGGGTACTGAAGTCGTTGAAGCAAAAGCTGGCGGCGGTTCGGCAACTTTATCTATGGCACAAGCGGCAGCACGTTTTGCAAGTTCTGTATTAAAAGGCTTAACCGGTGAGAAAGTTAAAGAATATGCTTATGTTGAAGGTAACGGCGAATATGCCCGTTTCTTTGCCCAACCTGTCCGTTTAGGTTTAAACGGTGTAGAAGAGTTGTTGCCAATCGGCACCTTGAGTGCTTATGAGGAGGCGGCGATTCAAGCAATGATTCCGACCTTAAAAGCAGATATCGAATTAGGCGAAAAATTTGTTAACGGATAATGCTTGAATTCTAAGATAAACAGCGTCATTATGTGGGTTGAGAACAACGTTTGTTTTCAACCCTTTTTTATAATGAAATTGTGAGAACCTAGGGAGTTGGTTATGAAAAAATATAATTTTCTTACGATTCTTGTGATTGCAACAGGTTTGGTTGCATGTAGTGCCGGGCAAAAAGTTGATGTGGTGAATACGCCGACTGACGATTCCTCCACGATTCAACTCACCTCTTCAAAAGATTTGCCGCCGGAAGTTACGGCTGTTTGTCGAGACGGTAGTTATTCCGTTGCTAAGGACGATACGGCTTGTTTAGGTCACGGTGGTGCAATTAAAGTCATTAAGCGCTATCACGCTAATTAAACTATTTAAGTAGAAAGCGGCAATGTCTTTTAAGATATTGCCGCTTTAAGGGAAATATGGAATATATCATTAACGTAAACGAAACGAATTTTAGTGAAGTCATCAATGCCACAGCCGAAGTGCCTGTGGTTTTTCATTTTATTTCTCCTCGAGAGCCGGCATCCCTTGAAATGGAGTCGTTGTTTCGCCGTTTGGCGGATGAATATCCGAAGCAGTTTTTGCTCGCGATAGTGAATTGTGATGAGCATCCTATGGTTGCGGCTCAATTCCGTGTACAAGCGGTGCCAACCAGCTATTTTTTTGCAAACGGGCAACCGGTTGATGCGATTCAAGGTGCGGTCAGTGAGCAGGAATTGCGTGTCCGTTTGAGTAATATTTTGCCGAAAGAAGAGGAGCTTCAGTTTCATCAAGCCCTCGAGTATTTAGAGGCGGAACAGTATGATTTGGCATTGCCGCTATTGAAATCAGCGTGGGAATTAACCGACAAAAAGAACAGTGATTTTGCTTTGCTTTATGCGGAAACTTATATCGCAATGAAAGAGCTTGAACAAGCGAAAGCCGTTTTAGCTCAGATTCCGATTCAAGATCGCGATAGTCGTTGGCAAGGATTGCAAGATCAAATCAGTTTACTTGAGCAAGCGGCGGATTCACCGGAAATTCAACAATTACAAGCAGATTATGCTAAAACGAAACGCCCTGATATTGCAGTAAAATTAGCGAATCAGTTACATCAGGTTAAACGTAATGAAGAAGCGTTAGCCCTGTTGTTTGAATGGTTGAAACAGGATTTAGCCGCCGGTAACGGTGAAGTAAAAACACAATTTTTAGCTATTTTGTCGGCGATGGGAAATGCGGACCCGCTAGTCCCCCGCTTTCGCAGACAGCTCTATTCCCTATTATATTAATTAATTTACAAGCGGTCGTTTTTGACTAAAACTTTGCAAATTTAAACGACGGCTTTCGGAGAAGAATGATGACTACAAAACACGCAAAACTTTTAATTTTAGGCTCAGGTCCTGCCGGTTATACCGCAGCGGTGTATGCGGCACGTGCAAATTTGAATCCCGTATTAGTGACCGGAATTCAACAAGGTGGACAATTAACCACCACGACTGAGGTTGAAAACTGGCCGGGTGAATTTGAAGATATTACCGGTCCGGAATTAATGAATAAAATGCAAAAACACGCGGAAAAGTTTAATACGGAAATTATTTTTGACCATATTAACAGCGTTGATTTATCTCAACGCCCGTTTACGTTAAAGGGTGATTTTAATACTTTTACTTGCGATGCATTAATTATCGCAACCGGAGCATCGGCTAAATACTTAGGTTTGCCTTCGGAAGAACATTACAAAGGACGTGGCGTTTCCGCCTGTGCAACCTGTGACGGTTTCTTTTATCGCAATAAGCCGGTGGCTGTGATTGGCGGCGGTAATACCGCAGTGGAAGAAGCGCTGTATTTGTCTAATGTGGCATCACAAGTGCATTTAATTCATCGTCGTGACACTTTTCGTAGTGAAAAAATCTTAATTGCACGTTTAATGAAAAAAGTAGAAGAAGGAAAAATCATTCTGCATACCGATAGTGTATTAGACGAAGTGCTGGGCGATAATTCCGGGGTAACTGGTGTGAGAATTAAATGCACCAAAAGCGGTGATACCGAGTCGTTAACTTTAGACGGTGTGTTTGTTGCAATCGGACATAGCCCGAATACGGATATATTTAAAGATCAGCTTGAACTGAAAAACGGTTATATCGTGGTAAAATCCGGTTTAGACGGTAACGCCACGGCAACCAGCGTAGAAGGTGTTTTTGCAGCGGGTGATGTTATGGATCATAATTATCGTCAGGCGATTACTTCTGCGGGAAGTGGCTGTATGGCTGCATTAGATGCGGAGAGATTTCTAGACGCTCAGATTTAACCGACAAAAAAGCCATTAGTGTTTTGCTAATGGCTTTATCTTTATATTTATAAAAGCTTAAAGTACTTTTACGTTAACTGCAGAAGGACCACGATCCGATGCTTGAACTTCAAATTCTACTTTATCGCCGTCTTTAAGATTACGATAAGAATTTTCACTGATGATGGCAGAAAAATGAACGAAAACGTCATTGCCACCTTGTTCCGGCGTGATAAAACCGAAACCTTTAACGGAGTTAAACCATTTAACTGTGCCTGTTAATTTTGACATACATAGTCCTTCAATAAATTAATAAAATAAGTGGCGATAAATTAATCATCGCCAAACGGGATTAGAGCATTTATCCTGAATGAAGGCAAATTAAATTTAATAAATTTTTACACAAACTGAAATTTTCTTGGGGTCTAAATGAAACTTCAGCTTTAACTCTATAGACTAGGTTGGGTAAATAAAATATAGTAAGCACTATTTTTTCTCCCCATGAAATTATTACTGGAAAATATTATGTCTGAACAACAAGAAATACAACAAAATCAAAAAACAGCATTGACGACAAAAGAAGTCATTCACTATCTGGTTGAGCAGTTTCCGCTTTGTTTTATTGCGGAAGGAGAAGCTAAACCATTGAAAGTAGGGCTGTTTCAAGATTTGGCAACCGCATTGGCAAACGATGATAAAGTCAGTAAAACGTTATTACGCCAAGCCCTGCGAACTTATACTATGAGTTGGCGTTATTTGCATGCATGTAAAGAAGGGGCGGTACGTGTCGGGTTGAATGGTGAGGATGCGGGTGTGGTGGACGCCATGCAGGCAGAACATGCGGCACATTCATTAGCGGAAGCGAAAGCTGCTTATTCAGAACGTAAAGCACAGGAATTAAAAGAGAAGAAAGAACAACGCAAAGCATTTTTCAAACAAAAAACGCGAGAACAAAATGCGAAAAAGCGTGCGGAATCTAAAAAAACAGAACAAGCTCCGAAAGCTTCATTAGAGAGTTTGGCTGCATTAGAAAGTAAATTCGGAAAAGGTAAGAAATAATTCTCCGTTTATTTTCACCATTATTTAATGATAGGAATGACATGAAACACAATAGATTAAGTTATGCTGTCGGTGTTTTGTTTGGTGTATTTACATTAACAACATCTGCGGTTGAACCAACCATTAAAGAAAGCGAGCTTGTACTTCCGCAGCCGACAGAACAACACAGTTTATCAACCAAACGTGTAACTGCCCGCTTAACACAATCTCATTATCATAAATTTCAATTAAATGATGAGTTTTCCCAGAAGATTTTTAACCGTTATGTTGATTGGCTTGATGGCGCACATAATACTTTTTTGCAATCAGATGTTGATGAAATGCGAGCAAAATATGCCAATCGACTGGATGACGAGTTATATGAAGGGAAATTAGACATTGCTTTTGAGATGTACGATTTAATGACTAAACGTCGTTATGAACGTTATAAATATGTGTTATCTCTCTTAGATAAAGAACCTGATTTAAAAGGTCACGATCAAATTGAAAATGATCGTGAACATGCCCCTTTCCCTAAAACAACGGCAGAAGCGGATGAACTTTGGCGACAACGTGTTAAGAATGACATCATCAATCTTTATTTAAAAGATAAAAAATGGCCTGAAATTCAAAAAACCTTGATTAAACGCTATAACTTAGCGATTCGCCGTTTAACTCAAAATAAAGCGGATGATATTTTACAAATTTATCTTAACGCTTTTGCCAGAGAAATTGATCCACACACCAGTTATTTATCGCCAAGAGCGGCAAAACGTTTCCAAGAAAGCATGAATCTCTCTTTAGAAGGTATTGGTGCAACTCTTGAAATGGAAGATGATATTACTCAGGTTAAATCTCTGGTTCCGGGGGCGCCTGCGGCACGTAGTAAAAAAATCAGCGTTAACGACAAAATTGTCGGTGTCGGACAATCTGCGGATAAGATTGAAGATGTTATCGGCTGGCGTTTAGATGATGTAGTTGACAAAATTAAAGGTAAAAAAGGATCGAAAGTTTACCTTGAAATTGAGCCGGCAAAAGGCGGCAAAACGAAAATTGTGACATTAGTGCGTGATCAGATTCGCTTAGAAGACAGCGCGGCAAAATTAACCATCGATAAAGTTGGTGGCAAAAATGTTGCAGTTATTAAAATTCCAGGGTTCTATATTGGTTTGACCAAAGATGTCCGTAAGTTACTTGATGAGATGAAAGCCAAAAAAGCAGACGGCTTAATTATCGATTTACGTGAGAACGGCGGTGGTTCATTAAGCGAAGTAGTGGATTTAACCGGGTTATTTATTAAAGAAGGTCCAGTTGTACAGGTTCGTGATGCCTTTAATCGAATTAAAGTCCATGAAGATCCGGATATCGGGGTTCAATATACCGGCAATATTATTGTGATGATTAACCGTCATAGTGCTTCTGCTTCAGAAATTTTTGCTGCAGCGATGCAAGATTATAATCGTGCTATTGTGATTGGCCAGCAATCTTTCGGTAAAGGAACAGTGCAACAAAGCCGTTCTCTGAATTTTATTTATGATTTGGATCAAGAACCGTTAGGCTTTATTCAGTATACGATTCAGAAATTCTATCGTATTGATGGCGGTAGTACTCAGCTTAAAGGGGTAGAGGCGGATATCCGTTTCCCTGAAATTATTGATGCGGCAAAAACGGGTGAAAGCTTTGAAGATAATGCGTTACCATGGGATAAAATCCCGGCGGCTAACTATAAAGAAGTTGGAAATGCTCGCAATGCAGTTTCAGCGTTGACTGAAAAGCATGAAGAACGTATTGAGAAAGAACCTGAATTTATTACCTTAAAAGAAGATATTGCGATTCGTAAAGAACGTGATGAACGTAAGTTTACCTCTTTAAATTTAGAAGAGCGTCTAAAAGAGTACGACGCGGATGAGGCGAAACGTTTGAAAGATCTTAATGCTCGCTTTAAACGAGAAGGTAAAAAGGCATTAAAAAATATTGATCAATTACCAAAAGATTATGAAGGTCCGGACTTCTTCTTAACGGAAGCTGAGAACATTATGGTTGATTGGTTACAAATTGATAAAAAATAAAAAAATCGTTTATAATACGAGCATTTTGCAGACCGCTCTACAAGCGGTCTGTTTTATTAAATTTTTTTCAAATCGGATTCTTATTACATGAAAGCACTTAAGTTTTTACCTATTATGATGTTGTCAGGTATGGCAATTGCCGAAACAACCGCTGTTGCGGCGTTACCTGGCTCTACGACTTCACAGACGGCTGTGGCAGATCCTGTTTTGTCACAATTAAGTTTTGAAGCTCAACAGGCGAGAGCAAAAGCATTGGCTAAACAAGCCGAATACGCTATCCAATTAGAAGAAGAAAAACGCATTGCAGCGGAAAAACTGGCGGCTGCTCAAAGCCGTATTCAACATGAAGTAGGCAATCATAAATTATTAGTAAGTGCAGCAACCGCAAAAGCTTATTTAGAGAGTGACTTTGCTCCATTATGGGAAGATAAAAATGCGGAGAAGATCTTTTTAAAAGAATATGCGTTATTTGCAGTGAGCGGTATATCTGCCAAATCGGCTGCTGCTTTACAACAAATTTTGAATATGGAAGATGGATTTGCTCGAGATATTTTATTGACTGATAGCTTCTTGGATTATCTTTATTACAGTAAGAATGTAGATAAATATGCAAATCAGTGGCTATATAATTTAGGCAGTTATTCACCGAAGTCCCCGACAGACGAGCAAATTAGCAATTGGGTGAGATCGGTGAAAAGTGATACTAACGCACAATTTGTTTCGAATCTTGTTCCACGCAATCATATTTATCAGGAAACGGTAAATAGAATATTTGCTCTTTCTCCTCATGGTTCTGCTGTTGCAGCAACCAGTGGTTCGGAGAAAAAATCGGCAAAAGGGAAAAAACAGAAAAACGAACAAGAGAATTCAGCGGATGCTTCTTTTACGAAATTAGCATTAAATGCACAACGTTTGCGTTTAATTCCTAGTTTTAGTGATGGGATTTTTGTGAATATTCCAAGTTATCAACTTTATTATTTCCGTGATGGCAATCTAGTTTTACAATCAAAAGTTATTGTCGGTCGTGACGACCGACGTACACCGGTGATGTACAGTAAACTAAGTAATGTGGTAGTGAATCCGCCTTGGAATGTGCCTGCGAGTATTAAAAATAAAGATCTTGTGCCTAAAATGCGTAAAGATCCGAGCTATGTAGAACGCAGAGGTTATGAAATTATTGATAGCAGCGGTAAAAAGGTAAATCCTCACTCTATTAATTGGGCGGCATATGATAGTCCGAATAAAAATTTCCCTTATCATATTCGTCAAAAAGCCGGTGACGATAGTGCATTAGGGCGTTATAAATTTAATATGCCAAGTTCAGATGCAATTTATTTACACGATACACCAAACCGTGCTTTATTTAATAAAAGTGATCGCGCATTAAGCTCCGGTTGTATTCGTGTTGCAAAATCAGATGAATTAGCAACCTTGTTACTTAAAGAAGCCGGTTGGTCGGAACAGAAAAAAAATAACGTATTAAATAGTAAGAAAACGACATCGGCACCGATTCGTTCGGATAATCCTGTTTATCTTTACTATGTAACTGCCTGGGTTGAAGGCGGAAAAGTACATACATTACCGGATATTTATCGTTTTGATAAAAACCTTCCAAAAGTTACGCTGGATTGGAATAAAGTAAAAAGTGTGATCTAGCTCATAAATTAAAAAATTTCCGAGAAGAAAATGTTGCTTCTCGGAACTTTATTTTTTATAAAACTACTAATTCAAGCGAATGATTTATCGTGAGTATATTGTAGGAGACTATTTACGATAGATCATTATTTAAAATATAAAATAATGAGGAAAATGATGGAACAGCAACCAAATTTACAACGCAGAAGATGGCTCTCTCTCGGGGGAATTATGTTAGGTGCAGCACTCTTGCCTAATGTTGCAAGTGCAATTGTATCAACGCCAAAACCACTGGTACTACGTATCCGTAGTTTAAATACCGGAGAAAAACTTTCAGTCCCTTACTTACCGACAGGTTTTGTCCGCTCAAGTTTGACTAAATTAAACTATATCATGCGAGACAGACATACTAATCAAGTCCGAGCGATCGATCCAAGATTGTTTTTTAAATTAACTCAAATTCAAGCTCGTTTGGGTTCTCGTAATTCCGAAATCTTGATGTTAAGTGGATACCGTTCAGCACAAACTAATGCCAAAATGCGCCAACGTAGTCGTGGGGTGGCAAGTAACAGTTATCACATTCAAGGCAAAGCGATTGATTTCCGTATTGAAGGCGTACCGCTGGCTCGTATTAAATCCGTTGCAGAAAGTTTAAGTAATGGTGGTGTGGGTTATTATCCTCGCAGTAACTTTGTGCATGTAGATACCGGTCCGGTGCGTACTTGGCGCGGTTCCTGATAATTGTCATTTATGTTCAATTTACAAATAATTCTTGTAAGTGCATTTCAACAAAATTGCAGTATCATTTGGGATAGTGACAAAAATGCTGCAATTGTTGATGCCGGTGATGATGCGCAAAAAATCATTCAATTTGTAGAAGAACAACAACTCAATGTTCAAAAACTGTTAATTACTCATGGTCATTTAGATCACATTATGGCTGTTGAGGCACTTAAACAGCGCTTTAACGTTGAAGTATTTGGTCCTCAGCAAGATGATCAACCTTTATTCGAAATGTTACCGCAAACTTGCGCAAGATATGGCCTACCTCCGGTAAAGGCATTTTTACCTGATCACTGGTTGAATGAAGGCGATGAGATTAATGTAGGCGCCTTAACTTTTAACGTTCGCCATTTGCCGGGACACGCACCGGGTCATATAGGCTTTTTTGATTTCCAGAACCGGATTGCTTTTACCGGTGATGTTTTGTTTCAAAATAGTATTGGGCGTACCGATCTTTATAAAGGTGATTTTGATCAGCTAATCCATTCGATACGTACTAAATTATTTGATTTAGAAGATGATTTTATTATTATTCCCGGTCATGGTTCACACACTACTATTGGTCGTGAGAAAAAAAGTAATCCATTTTTAAAAGAAACTTAATATTATGATGAATAAATTCAAATCGTTAACAGTTATCACTTTTACACTGTTGTTGACTGCTTGCTCCTCCTCTATTGATCCTGAAACCGGGCAACGTAATGATCCGTTAGAAGGATTTAACCGAGCAATGTGGAAAGTAAATTATGAATATCTTGATCCTTATATTGCGGAGCCCCTTGCAAAAGGTTGGCGCGATTATGTGCCGAATCCAGTAAAAACAGGTTTAGTCAATGTGGCAAATAATTTGGATGAGCCGGCAAGCTTTGTAAACAGATTACTTGAAGGCGAAGGAGAAAAGGCGATGATTCACTTTACCCGCTTTTGGTTTAATTCTATTTTCGGTTTAGGCGGTTTAATTGATTTTGCAAGCTTAACGGATGATCTTAAACTAGAAAACGGTCGTCGTACTTTTGGTGATACTTTAGGTACTTATAATGTACCTACAGGTCCTTATGTTATGCTGCCGGGTTATGGTCCGGCAACACCTCGTCAAGACCTAGGTCGGCTCGTTGATGGTACTTATCCGGTGATTTCGCTACTCACGACACCTTGGACATTTGCGAAATGGGGTGTTCAAAGTATTGACTCGCGAGCAAGCTTGCTTGACCAAGATTCCATATTAAAACAGTCTCAAGATCCGTACGTGACTTTCCGCGAAGCTTATTTCCAAAATCTTGAATTTAAAGTGAAAGATGGAAACACCGGCAATGACGGAAAAGAAATTTTATCGGAAGATGAGTTAAAAAATATTGATTAGATTAATAGTGATGAAATAAAAAGTCTCAAATAATTTTTGAGACTTTTTATTTTTGGGAGAGGTCAGCCGCCGCCTTTACGGCAACAATAATCAAAGATAACGGTTGGCAAAATGCGTCGTAGCCACCAAAATAGTTTGGTCGGGGAAGTAACCTGGTAGCGTGCTTTGGGGATTCGGGCATTAAGTGCTTTGGCGCAGACCGTCGCACAGGCAAAAGCAGGTAAAGTAAACGGGTTTGCATTACCTTTGGTATTTAGGCGTTCAAGCTGTTTGCGGTAAGACGCTTTATGAAATGAGTTTTCCATATCGATATATTGATAGAGTTTTTTCACCGAATTCGGACGAAAACGGCTTTGAATCGGACCGGGTTCTAATAGGCTGACATAAATATTTGAACCGTAAAGCTCGTGGCGTAGTGTATCCGCCATGCCTTCTAATGCAAATTTTGTACTATTATATGCACCACGATAATGCATGGCGGCAAAGCCTAAAATACTACTATTAATAATAATTCTGCCGTTATTTTGTCGGCGGAAAATCTGTAATGCGGCATTCATCACTTCCCAAGCACCAAATACGTTGGTTTCAAAAATTTCACGTAACGCTTCACGGGGAATATCCTCCACTGCACCGGGCTGCCCATAACCGGCATTGCAAAAAACTGCATCTAACCGACCGCTTGTATTGATGTAATCAAACGCCTCGGCAATTTGTCTTGAGTCAGTGACATCAAGTTGTACTGCCTCAAAACCTTCATTTTTCAGGCGTTCAACATCTTCCGCTTTACGGCAACTGGCTATTACCCTCCACCCCTCATTTTTGAGGTGTTGAGCAGTGGCATAGCCAATACCTGATGAGCAGCCTGTGATTAAAATTGTTCGCATATGGTTTCCTATCCGTTATTTCTTATAGTTTTTTCAGCCATACGGAGAAATCTTTTTCCTTCATAAAGCCGGTTACTCTGGCGTAACTCAGTTCATTACCTTGTTCATCAAAAAAGAGAATAGTCGGTAAACCGAGTATTTGAAAGCGTTTCATCAGTTCATCATTTTCAGCCGAGTTTCTGGTCATATCAATTCGTAGAAGAACCATTTTTTCAAATTGTTGCCGTACTTGTGGTGCACGGAAGGTATAATTTTCAAATTCTTTACATGCAGTACACCAATCGGCATAGAGATCGAGCATGACTTTTTTACCTTTAGCCGCTACTAACTGTTGTTCCAAATCGGAAACAGAATGAATTTGAGTAAACGGAACAGGGTTTTCTTGATTATTTTTAAAAATGGGTAACTCGCTCATAATGATCCAGGCACTCACTAAAATTGCACTGAATACGACGACTTTAATAAATCGAACAATAAGGAAAAAGTTAATCAAGAAACTTTTAGTCTGTGGTATTTGACGAAAGAGCCAAATGAAAAAAAACATAGCTAATAGAGACCACATAGTGCTTTGGTACGCCGGAAAAACACGAGAAAGCAAAAATATCGGTAGCATTAGCATTACAAAACCAAATAAGGTTTTTACTTTCAGTAACCAACTACCCGATTTAGGCAAAATTTTATTGCCGAACAGTGTGAGCAACATTAACGGCACACCCATACCAAGCGCTAATAGATATAAAGCGAATCCACCAACGAAAAAATCACCGCTTTGCACTACATATAGCAAGGCTGCAGATAAGGGAACTGAAGTACAAGGAGAAGCAATGAGACCTGCAAGAATCCCCATCACGAACACGCCTGAAAAATAACCGCCTTTTTGTTGTTGGCTTAAATTATTGAGTTTTTGCTGCCAGCTATGCGGTAAACGAATATCGTATAAGCCGAACATCGAAAACGCCAAAACCACAAATAACAGAGAGATAGCGATTAACACCGGGGGGCTTTGTAATAAAATTTGAAACGGCAAACCGACGGCAGTAACAACCAATCCTAACAATGTATAGGTTAGCGCCATGCCTTGTACGTAACTAAAGCTGAGCAAAAAAGCGCGTAACGTATTCGGACGGTTTTTCTGTCCAATCACAATCGCAGAAAGTAACGGCAACATTGGCAACACGCAAGGTGTAAACGCTAGAGCTAAACCAAACGGGAAGAACCAAAAAACGGAAAAGCTGTCGCTGTATAGCCTGTCGATCAAGATATTCTGTTCTGATTTTAACTGCTCTTCTTCGGTGAGTTTTTTACTATTTTTTGCAAAATTTTGCTCGAAACCGACCGCTTGTTGATTAAGTTCAACCACTACAGTTTTAGGCGGATAGCAAAAACCCTTAGTACAACCTTGGTAGCGCACTTCAACGGAAGCATCTTGTTGAACGGAATTTACCGGAATATCAATATTTAATTGATGTCGAAAAATATCGACTGTACCGAAAAACTCGTCCTGATGGCTTTCACTTTGTGGAAATAACGGTTCTCCCAACGTTGCATTCTTACTTTGGACAGCAATCTCTTTCTTGTATAAATAATAACCGTCTGCAATCTGCCAATGCAGTTGCAGTTTTTCTTCGACAAATTGTGACGAGAATATAAAGGCCTCATTATCGGTAAGATATTTATTTTGTTTAGTTATTAGCCCGGCGGTAAAAACGGGGAAGGCAATCAACATCCCAAATAAAAGAATTAAAAAGTGTCTCATAAAATTTAATCTTAGAATAATCAAACAGCGGTTTTAAACAGATAAACAGTATAAGCGATAAAGCAGAGCAAGAAAATTGTACCTTCCACTCGGTTTACTCGCCCTAATCTGCCGGGTCTGCGTTTAAAGCTATAAGCAAAGAAAAAGAGTAATACGGTAATTGCGGTCATCACCAACATATCGCGTGAGAACACTTCAGGCGCAACTTGCATTGGTTCGATAGCTCCTGCGACACCAACTACGGCGAGAGCGTTGAATAAGTTAGAACCGACAATATTACCTAATGCCAAATCCGATTCGCCTTTTTTAGCCGCAATAATCGATGACGCAAATTCTGGTAACGAGGTACCGACAGCGACAATCGTTAAACCAATAACTAAATCGCTGACTCCGAAATAATGGGCAACTTCAATCGCCCCCCAAACTAAAAGTTGGGAACTGACGACAAGCAAAACTAAGCCGACAACAATCCAAAATAAGGCTTTGGTCAGTGGCATTTTGAAATTGTCCTCATCAAGGGATTCACTTTGAGCAATACGGTCGTTTCGGCTTTTGACCCCTAATGCAATCGTCCAAAGCAGGTAAACGGAAAAAATCGCTAAAAGAATTACCGCTTCCAGTCGGGTTACGGTCGCATCATAAAGTAAATAAGCTGAAAATAAGGTAACGAGAAGTAAAATCGGTAATTCTTTATAAATAACCGCAGAATGAACCGTAATCGGACGTAATATTGCTGTCACCCCTAAAATCAGAGCAATATTGGTGATGTTTGAGCCGTAAGCATTACCGAGAGCAATACCCGATGCACCTTGCATTGCTGAGGATGCGGATACAATCATTTCAGGTGCGGAGGTCCCAAAACCGATAATCACGATGCCGATTAATAACGACGGCATACCAAAATGGCGGGCGGTTGAGGCGGAACCATCGACAAAACGATCGGCACTCCAAACTAAGATGATCAAACCGCCGATAATAGCGAGAGCAGGAAGTAACATGATATTTCCTCAATGAATGATGAACAAGGGATAGTATAGGTTAATTTCGGATTTGCTACTATAAAACTTTGTGTTTTTTGCCTCAAAAGTGACAAATCTCCTTGCATAAATATGCATAAAACTTTAATATTCATTCAATTTTTTATTGAGTACAGGATCTCACTTAAATGGCAATTCATATTCATAATGTGAATTTTTTTTATGGGCAAAGCCAAGCGCTGTTTGATATTAATTTGAATATTGAAAAAGGCGATACCGTGGTGCTTTTAGGTCCGAGCGGAGCAGGGAAGAGTACTTTAATTCGGACATTAAATTTAATGGAAGTCCCACAATCCGGAGTGTTGGAAATTGCGAATCATAAGTTTGATCTCACTGCAAAGGCGGATGCTAAACAAGTCGGTTTATTACGTCGTGAAGTCGGTATGGTTTTTCAGCAGTATCATTTATGGCCTCACCTCAGTGTGATGCAAAATTTAATTGAAGCTCCGATGAAAGTACTGGGGTTAGGGAAGGAAGCTGCAGTTGAGCGGGCTAACGGTTTATTAAGCCGGCTACAATTATCGGAGTTCGCTGAGCGTTTTCCGTTACAACTTTCCGGTGGTCAACAGCAACGTGTAGCGATTGCACGAGCATTAATGATGCAACCTCAAGTATTGTTGTTCGATGAACCGACAGCGGCGCTGGATCCGGAAATTACGGCGCAAGTGGTGGACATTATTAAAGAGCTACAACATACGGGCATTACGCAGGTGATTGTTACTCATGAAGTCTCTATGGCACGTAAGGTAGCAACAAAAGTGGTGTATATGGAAAAGGGTAAAATTATTGAATCGGGCGGAGCGGAGTGTTTTATTAAACCTAACACTACGCAGTTTGCCAATTACCTTTCCCATTCACATTAACGAATTTAGTGGTAGCTTATTATACTGCTTTTATAATCAGTCGTTTTAACAAACTCAACAACTCATCTCTTCGGGGTAAATACAATGAAAAAATTACTTATCGCATCTGCTCTTGCTGTGGCAGCATTTTCTGCACAAGCAAACCAAACAATCACTTTTGCAATGGAGCCAAGTTATCCGCCGTTTGAATTAACTAACGAAAAAGGTGAGATTATCGGGTTTGATGTGGATATCGCTAATGCAATTTGTAAGGAAATTCAAGCAACTTGTCATTTCAAAAGCCAATCCTTTGATGCTTTAATTCCGAGCTTAATTAAAGGGCGCGGTGGTTTTGATGCAGCGATTTCGGCAATTGATATCACTGAAGCCCGTGCCAAACAAGTCGCATTTACTCATCCGTATTATGAAAGCTCAGCAAGCTTTATTGCGGTAAAAGGTAAAACAGATTTAGCTTCAGCAAAAACTGTCGGTGTGCAAAACGGTACCACTTACCAACAATATGCTAATGCAGAAGCGAAACAGTATACTGCAAAATCTTATGCAAGCTTGCAAGATGCTATTTTAGACTTAAAAAATGGTCGTATTGATATCATTTTTGGCGATACCGACGTGTTAAGAGATATGTTTGATAAAAATCCTGAATTGGGTTTTGTTGGTGAACGAGTGACAGATAAACGTTATTTTAACAACGGGTTAGGCATTGCGGTTAATAAATCTAATACGGCATTAGTCGAAAGCTTAAATAAAGGTATTGCAGCGATTAAACAAAATGGCGAGTATCAAAAAATCTATGATAAATGGATGACTAAATAATCACTATGTTTTTTGATTATCTTCCTTTAATGTACACCGCAACCCTGATGACCTTAGGGTTAGCGGTTTGTTCGTTATTAGTAGGGCTGCTTCTCTCCATACTTTTTGTCACCTTTGAAACAAGCAAATGGACTTGTATACGTAAGCCGACAGCTGTTGCAATTACACTATTGCGAGGATTACCGGAAATTTTGGTTGTATTTTTAATTTATTTCGGCGCGCCGGAAGTCATTGAATTAATCACCGGTACTTATGTCGAGCTTGGACCTTTCGGGTGTGGTGTGGCTGCGTTATCGATTATTTTTGCGGCTTACGCTTCGCAATCTTTACGTGGTGCAATTCAAGCGATTCCGATTGGACAATGGGAATCCGGTGCCGCTTTAGGACTTAGTCGTAGCTATACGTTTATTCATATTGTGATGCCGCAAGTGTGGCGACATGCTTTACCGGGTTTAAGTAACCAATGGTTAGTATTACTGAAAGATACGGCATTGGTGTCATTGATTGGTGTACATGATTTAATGCGCCAAACGGAATTAATCAATACTCGTACTCATGAACCTTTTACTTGGTACGGTTTTGCTGCCTTGGTTTATTTAGTGATTACTTTATTAAGCCAAGTAATTATTCGTAAGTTAGAGTTGCGTTTCACCCGTTTTGAAAGAGGGGGCAAATAATGTTACAAGAATATTTTGTCACCATTGCACAAGGCATCCCAACTAGTTTAATGCTCACTTTTGTGGCTTTGATTATCGCTTTTTTTCTTTCCATCCTACTAACATTTTTAATGTCGATGGAAAATAAAATCATCAAAGGTACGATTAATGTATTCTTAACGGTTTTCACCGGTACGCCGTTATTAGTACAATTTTTCTTAATTTATGCAGGTCCAGGACAATTCCAATGGATTGTAGATAGCCCACTCTGGAGTTTATTTTCCAATGCTTGGTTTTGTGCCATGTTAACCTTGGCACTCAATAGTACGGCATATACCACCTTATTGTTTCACGGTGCAGTAAAAGCAATTCCAAAGGGGCAGTGGGAAACTTGTGCTGCGTTAGGTCTAAATAGGCTTCAAACGCTTAAAATTTTAGTCCCTTATGCGTTAAGACGTGCTTTACCTTCATACAGCAATGAGATTATTTTGGTGTTTAAAGGGACGTCTTTAGCTTCTACTATTACCATCATGGATATTATGGGATATGCACGTCAGCTATACGGTACGGAATATGATGCGTTGACTATCTACGGTATTGCCGGGGTCCTCTATTTGATTATCACCGGAATTATGACGTTAATCTTGCGTAGTGTAGAGCGTAAAGTGTTATCCTTTGAACGCCTTGAAGCTGAAAAAGCTTAATTTTTATCGTGATAATGAACGAAAAAATGCCCGCTTTTGCGGGCATTATCTTCTTGTATATTAAGACTTTTTCTTTAAGATAGCGTATAGTTCATCTTTGATGTGTAATTTCTCTTTTTTCAGTATTTCAATATCAGTACTCGTGGCGAGCTCAATACCGGCTTCCATATTTTTGATCTTATGATCCAACTCATTATGTTTATCAAAAAGACGTGCAAAATGAGCATCTTCGGTTTTTAGTTTTGTGATTAAATCGCGAAATTCAGGAAACATATAAGACTCCGTTGGGTAAGTGAAATGTCAGTAGGCTTACCGAGATAGTAGCATTTTTAGACCTTTAATTCGGAAATTAATGTAAAAAATTTGAACTTGATCACAAAATTTTCAGTCAAATTTCCTATGCGAAATCCGTTTAATTAACGGTATAATAAACCAGCCTATCGACTATTTAAAATTGGAAAATAATGCGTTATCTCAAGTTTCTTTTTATTTTGTTGTTCTCATATCCGGCATCTGCAACATGGCAGAAAATAAATAGTGTCGATTATATTTGGGGACCTTTTAAAATTTATAATCTTTCATTGTTTTCTGAAAACGGTCAATATACGCCTGAAATGCGTCCGTTAATGTTAACTTTAAAATACCACAAGCCGGTCGACGGTAGAGATTTTGCGATTTCTCTTGCCCGTTCTTGGTCAAGTTTGGGGATTACATTACCGGAGCAAGAGGCTGTAGTCGATCGTTTGCGTAAAATATTGCCGGATATTAAAAAAGACGATTCATTAAGCTATATCGCATTGTATGACAAAGGCTATTTCGTCTTGAACGATATTGTCATTCCGGAAGAGTTTAATAAAGATTTTAACGATGCGGTATTGGCTGTTTGGCTTGACCCGCGTGTGGATATTGCGCGTAAATTGTTAGACCCTGTTCATCAACAAAATGCAGAAGCGGCGAAAGAAAACAGTAAAGCATTGGTAGCAGAAGAGATTATGATTCCAAACGAAGGCGATATTTCCCAAACCCCTATTATTGAAGGCATTCTTGAACAGCATCAAGTGAAAGTGGATAACTCCGAGCATACACAAGCGACTCAACAAGCGGTCGAAAACCAGCAAAATTTTGCAAAAGAGAGTGAAGATAAGGTTAAACCCGCGCCACAACAAACGCAACCTGAGCAACAACCGCAAGAACAACCGCCGACTCAAATCCAGCCGGAGGAGAAAGTAAAGGAAAATGCGGATAATACTCCGACGCCTGTTGTGACAGAGGAAAAAGAAGAGCCAAAAAACACAGAGCCACAAAAACCTGCAACAAAACCTCAAGAAACAGAACAAAAAGAATTAGAAATTGAGATTAGTCCGCCTGCCGATCCGGTTCCGGACGTTAAACGCCCGGTATCATAATCAGATGAAATATACAATTAAAGACATTGCCCACTTATGTAAAGTGGGCAAATCTACTGTTTCGCGGGTGCTGAATGATGATCCGAATGTCAGTGAAAAAACACGTGAAAAAGTCAAGGCTGTGATGGAATCCCTTGGATTTGAACCCAATCGTAGTGCTCGCGCAATGCGGGGCGCTGCTGAGCCGGTTGTCGGGATTATTGTTACCCGTCTGAATTCACCGGCAGAATCGCAAACGCTCAGTGCAATTTTGTATGAGCTTCACCAACAACACATCACACCGATTATCGTTGAAAGTCAATTCCAACCCGAGCAGGTGAACCACCATTTAGAGCTGTTTCGTCAACGCCAAGTTGATGGTGTGATTTTATTTGCATTCTCCCAACTTCCTCTCGCCATGATTGAACAGTGGAAGGGGAGTATCGTTGTAGTTGCGCGCCAATATCCGACAATTTCTTCAGTATTTTATGACGATGAAAATGCAGTGAAAATGCTCATGGAACGATTCTATGAGCAAGGCCATCGTCAAATTGCTTATTTAGGTGTAAATGATCGGGATGAAACTACCGGTCAATTACGCAATCGGAGTTATTTAAATTATTGCCATACCCACCAACTGCCGGTAAATTTGGTTCAAACCGAATTAGGTGCTGAAAACGGTTATCGCAATGCAGCAAAGTTATTTGAACAGCCGGTGTCTGCTATTTTGTGTGCCAGTAGCAGTTTAGCCATCGGGGTGCTGAAATATTTGCAAGAAAACGGTCAAAACCGACCGCTTGCATGTATTGGTCAGAATGATTTATTGCAGTATGTTGTACCGGAGCTACTGAGTTTGGATTTCGGTTATCCCCAAGCAGGGAAATGGGCGGTGGAATTATTGCTAAAACAGCTGAATGGCAGTCGTTCAGTGGAACAGCGTAAAGTGCCGTGTAAGTTAATCGAATAAATTGAGAGAACAATTTCTTTTTAAGTCAAAGGCAGTAAAGTGCCTTCGACTTAAAATTGAAAATCACATTAATGTTGTTATACCTTCATAAATTAAAGTCGCACCGAAGAAAATAAATACCGCACCGGCAAAATTATCCAAATAACGGTTATGTTTGGCATAAAAAGCACGTATATGTCGGTGAGAAAACAGTAAAGAAACCAAACTAAAATAGATCAGCGTACTTTCCGTCACAATCAGTAACACTAACAGACTATCTTTGATATTGGATAAGTTAGAAACATAGCCTGACAGTACGCTACCAAAGAATATCACGACTTTCGGATTGGAAAGATTAATCATCAATCCTTTTAAAATTTCTTTATGCGCTGGCGTTTTGGTCTGTGATACATTACGTTCATCTAATGCGGTGCTCTGCCTAATTTGCACCATTTTTATGCCGTTGTAAGCAAGATAACTGCCTCCGAACAGCATTAAAATATATTGAAACGATGGAATAGTTCTATTCAAAAATGCCAAACCGAACAACACGATTAACGCCCAAAATCCGACACCAATGGTAATACCGATTGTGCCGAGAATGGCATTACGACGGGTATCGCCCATAGCTTTTCGGGTCACATAGAAAAAATCGGGACCGGGACTAACCAAACCGACTAATTGCACGAAAAAAATGGTCCACATTTTAGAAACACCAATAAATTAGATGAAGAGTAATAATCGAATAGATTGCGGCGAGTATATCGTCAAACATAATTCCTAAGCCACCGTGTAAATGTTGATCAAAATAGTGAATCGGGTAGGGTTTTAGTACGTCAAAAAGACGAAATACAATAAATGTCAAACCGTAATAGAGCCAACTGTGTTGTGGCAAAAATACAAAAATCAGGAAAATGGCGACAATTTCATCCCATACTATTCTACCGTCATCGTGTACGCCGAGATCACGGCTGGCTTGCTCGCAAATATAACAACCGGCGACAAAGGATATTAACGTTAGCAGGAAGAAAAACAGTACGGAATGAGTCGCCGCCCACAACAGAACGGAAAGTAGTAATCCGGCTAAGGAACCCCAAGTACCGGGGGCCGGTTTAATTAAACCGGAACCAAAACCAAAGGCAAAAAAATGAATGGGATTTTTTAAGTTGATCTGCATAAATTATCCAAAATGATCAAAACCGATACGAGCGGGTAATGGCATGGTTTTCCCTTGCTTTAACAGGCGCAAGGGTTGCGATATATCGGTAATCTGCCCGATAGCGTAAAACGGAATCGCCAGTTTGCTCAGGGTTTGTTCCAGTTTTGCGCAATGTTGCTCTGCTACCGTAAAACAGAGCTCGTAATCTTCACCGCCGCTTAATGCGAATTGTTGTGCTTGTTTGACGGAATAGCAACTTAATAATGCTTGTGAGAGAGGGAGTTTATCCAAGTCAATTTCTGCAGAACATTGACTACGATTTAGAATATGCCCTAAATCCGCCAATAAACCGTCGGAAATATCAATAGCGCAACGACTATAATCCAATAATATTTGCCCGAGTTCCACTCGAGGAGTGGGGCGCAAATGCCGTTCAATCAAGGTGTTTTGTGCAGAATTACGGTTTTGCTTAGTTGGGTTAAGCAGAATATCCAAGCCTGCCGCACTATCGCCCAAATTGCCGGAAACGTAAATTCGATCACCGACTTTCGCATTATGGCGGAACAATCCGCGTGATTTGGGTAGTACACCTTGTGCGGTAAGAGTGAGTGATAAATTTCCTTTGGTCGTATCACCGCCAATCAATGCGATATCATATCGGTCTAAAACTTCAAACAGACTTTGACTGAATTGTGATAACCAGCAATGGTCGATTTCCTGCAATGTTAATGCCAATGACACCCAGCTTGGTTTTGCCCCCATTGCGGCTAAATCGCTTAAATTGACTGCAATCGCTTTATGAGCCAAATCAGCGGGGGAAATTGTCGGCAGGAAGTGAGTACCGACCACTAAAGTATCAGTCGTAATGGCAAGTTGTTGATTTGATTCAATCGAAGTTACCGCACAGTCGTCACCGATATTTTGCAAAATATCGCGTCGTTCCGACCGCTTGTCGCGGGTAAAATATTGTCGGATTAAATCAAACTCACCCATAACGATGCCTTATTTACGACCTAATGCCGGAGCAAGTTTATCTAATACACCGTTAATGTATTTATGGCTATCCTCCGAGCCGAAAACTTTCGCTACTTCAATACCCTCATTAATGGCAACTTTATACGGTACGTCCTGTTCATACTGTAATTCATACGCAGATAAACGTAGAATTGTGCGCTCAATCGGATCTAATTCGGAGTCGGCTCGATCTAAATAAGGACGAAGTGAGGCATCGATCGCTTCAACTTGTTCAACGGTGCCACGCAATAATTTACGGAAATACGGCATATCAACGCCACTCATATCCTGATCGGTCACAAAGGCTAACTCAACTTCTTCAACACTGTTTTGCGAAATATACCAAGAATATAGGGCTTGTACCGCACATTCTCTAGCGCGGCGACGTGGGGAAACTTTCATAAGACCTCAGATTTTTTATCTCAAAAATAGGCACGAATTCTATCATAGTCCCCTTATTTTTGCTTGGCTTTCTTGCTGTTTGAGGCGGAAATTGGAGCGGATTGCACAATATATGGCGTTACAAAAATCACTAATTCCCGCTTAGAAATTTTGTCTCTGTTCTGACTAAACAGATATTTGATAACCGGGATACTGCCTAAAATCGGCACTTTATCTTCTCCTTTGGAAATCAGGTGTTGGAAAATCCCTCCTAATACGATAGTTTCCCCGTGTTTAGCAAACACCTGTGTATTGATTTCCTGTTTATCAATGGTAATCAACATATTATTACCTGTCTGATTATTCGGCGAATTTTGGCTGATGACTAAATCTAATAAAATTTGATTATCCTTTGAAATATGAGGGGTAACTTCAAGCCCTAATACGGCTTCACGGAATTCAATGTCAGTGATTTCATCTTTTTTGCTATAAACCGCATAGGGAATTTCCGTCCCTTGTTTGATGCTAGCACTTTTCTTATTCGTGGTGAGCAGGCGGGGGCTGGCAATGATTTCTACACTATTTTCCCGTTCTAAGGCGCTCAGTTCTAAATCCAACACTCTGCTGTTGATTGACGCTACCTGCAATACCATTGAAGCGGCATTATTTACCGGAAAATTAACATTAAGATTATTGGCGTTTAATCCGTTACCTTCTAAATTGCCGGCAAATTTACGATGACCTTCACCCTGTGAAAAAACGCCCCAACGTACACCCAGTTCTTGCAAATGCTCACTACTAATGGTGACAATTCGTGCTTCAATGGCGATCTGTTCCGTCGGCTTATCCATCTCTTTCAGTAACGAGGAAAAGTGCTTCAGTGACTCTGCGCTATCTTTAATAATCAGACTATTACTACGCTCATCAAAGTGGAGATAACCGTTCTCGGATAAAATATTACCGTGTCCTTTAGTGAGCGAATCGATGAGCTCCGAAGCTTTTGCATAATAAAGTTTAAACGTTTGAGTCCGTAATTTAGGTGCGGAAGATGGATGAGATTCGTTTAACGGTGATGGATTGGATTGCTGCGTTTGTTCGGGTAAAAACGAATAAAAGTTCTTCTCTTTTTGAAGTGTGAGACGATTGATTTTTGCAATGCTGTTCATAATTTCTTCAAAATGACTGTTTTCCATACGTAATGCTTTGATCTCGTTTAATTCGTCGTGCAATACGATATTTTTGCCGTCTTCTTCTGCTAAAAAAGAGATAATTTCTGCCGCAGGGGCATTTTTTAATGCAATTGACATTGTGTTGGCGGAAGCAGGCAATATAAACAGCCAAATAACATAGAAAAAATAGTGCATAGCAAGCTCCTAAAGTTTGAGTGTAACCACATAAGGGGTTTGGCAATCTTTACTTTTCTGCCAATCGATATAGCGCACGCTTTTTAAATCGATGTGTTCAAACTGAATATATGAATGGTGAAGAAAATCGTTTGGCTTAAAACTATGTAACTGTCGGTTCTCATCCAAAAACAGCGCTTTATATTGTTGGTGAATATGGCTTAAACCTACTAATTTCAGTTTGCTGAAATCAATCGGACTATAAAGCTGATTTAGCCTTTCATCGATCATACAAGCGGTCGGTTTTGGGCTGTTTTTTGCAAATTCGGTAAGTGGCTCATTGCTTTTTTCATCCGCATAAAACGGATTGGCATAGCTATGGACGGTACAACAAAGCAGAATAAAGTAACTGTTTTTCATAAATTCTCCTTTTACGGAATAACTGAAAGTGTGGTGTTGAGCTGAATCAATCGTTGATAACCGAGTTTGAATAGGTGGATTTCCTTGAAGCGCACGGTTTCTAATTGATTTAATTGTTCAATAATTTGAAAAATGGATTCAGTCTGTTGATTGATATTTAAATAGACGGTCTTTTCACGCTCAAATCCCCATTGAATATTTTCAATATTTGCGTGATTTTGATCCAAAACGTCTTTAATTTGCTGATTAATCGAAGCGAATTTACTGTCTTTTTTATTTAATTCCGTTTGATAGTTTTGCACGCTGGTTAATAAGTGTGCTTGTTGCGTCAGTTCTTGAGTAAGTTGCTGGGATTGTTGCTGATAGAGGCTGTGTTGTTGATGGTTATAACCGTATTTGAAAACCGGATATACTAAAATTCCGCCAATCAACACAATAATGATTGACCAAAAATGGTGGTTTAAGTGCGTTAACAGCTTATAAGGTTGATTAAACGGCTCAGTATAGAAGTGTGTGATACGATTTTTCATATTATTGATCCATTTGAATAATTAAACTGAAATCAATTTGGTGTTTATCGTTGGTTTGCAGGTTTTCGATGCTGTATCGATATCGGTTTTTTGTAAGGCTTTTTTCCAACTGTTCCAGCTCTTTTGGGCTGGTTAATTTGCCGATTAATTTGATTTTTGTACCGTTATGTAAATAAAGCTGGCTGATTTCGAGGCTGCCTTGTAGCGGAAAGTGTTGCAAAAAAGCAGTAAACAGAGTGATTTTTTCCGCAGTAATATATTCGCTTGGAGAAACAATGCTTTGATGATTTTTTAATTGTTCGATCGCTTCAGTCGTATTTTTGATTTGTTGTTTTAGTTGATTTATTTGTGTCAGATAATGTTTATTCTTTTTTTCGAGATGCACGGCTTCCCAATAAATAAACACAGCGAATAATGTTGCGATCAACAGGCAAATACAGAGTTTGCCGAGATTTAAAATAGTCGTTTTTACCCATTTTTGTGTCGGTCCGCCGCTAAGATCTATGCCGTACCATTCCATAAACAGGCTCCGAGGGCAACAATAAAAAGCAAAGGATCGTTAATGTCTTCACCCCATGTCAGTTGTGAGAGTTGTTTTAGCTTATCGCTGTCGTTTACGTTTAAACTGGATTCTGTCGTCTCTAGCCCGTCTAATTTAAACTGTACTAAGCGATTATTAATTTGATAGACGTTTTGACGGATATTTTCTAACGGTTGTGCTGTCCAATAGTGAAAACCGCGTAAGAAGCAGTAAAGCTCGCAATCTAAAATGGTGGGAGAATAAGCCAATAGCGAATCAACGTGGCATTGACGAACGGCGTGTATTACCACTCGGATTATTTCACTGTCGACAAGCCGTTCGGTCACGTAGTCGAAATAAATTTCTTCTATTGATACCGGTAATTCTTGGGCTAAACACTGAATAATTTGCTGATAAAGCGTTTGCGCAGAATAATTAATCGGGAAAAACAAGGTTTTACGCCAAATATAAGTGTGTGGAATCGGGCGTATAACTGTAAATTTAGGCAAAAATCTAACCGCTTGTTGGAGTAATAAATTATAGTCACACGGTTTTTGTTGCCAAAATGAGTGAACTTTATCCTCAGTAATATAAACTAAGCAGAATTGATGAGCATTTTCGCTGATTCCGATTTGGGCTTTCATTCGATTTTTTGCAGTATTTAGGTGAAAAAACGACATAGTCTGATTCTCTGAATTGATGTTTTAAACATTAAAACGTGAGTTTGTTCATTTTTAGCTTATAATTAATAAAATAATCATTTCGTGTTTGGACCATTTTGGTACCAAACGTTAATTTCGTCATTCAGCAAAAGAGAATTTTTCGATGAAGATCGTAAAAATTATATTTAGTGCTTTACTTACCCTCATTATTGTGGGCGGTATTGCGGCAGGATTACTTTATGTTCATTTGAAAGGTGATTTACCCGATGTAAGCACCCTTAAAACCGTTGAACTTCAACAACCTATGCAGATTTTTACTTCGGACGGTAAATTAATCGGGGAAGTAGGCGAGCAACGTCGTATTCCGGTTAAACTGGATGAAGTACCACCGCTCTTAATCGATGCGATTATTGCTACCGAAGATACTCGTTTTTATGATCATAAAGGGATAGACCCTAAAGGGATCATTCGTGCAATTTGGCGCTCCAGTCAAGGGGATACACAAGGTGCAAGTACGATTACTCAACAGTTGGCGCGTAACTTCTTTTTATCACCGGAACGTAAAATCGAGCGTAAATTAAAAGAAGCGATTTTAGCGGTCGAGATCGAGCAAAGCCTGAGTAAAAATGAGATTTTAGAACTCTATCTAAATAAAATTTATTTAGGATATCGTTCTTATGGTGTTGCAGCAGCAGCAAAAACCTATTTTGGGAAAAAACTCAACGAATTGACACTTTCTGAAATAGCAATTATTGCCGGTTTACCTAAAGCACCTTCAACAATGAACCCGCTTTTCTCGCTTAAACGTGCTGAAAATCGACGTAATGTTGTACTTGGACGTATGTTAGAAGTGGGAAAAATCACGAAAGAACAATATGAACAAGCAAAAGCCGAACCGATTAAAGCGAAATATTATGGTGCGTCATTAGAGTTTCGTGCCGATTATGTTACAGAAATGATTCGTCAAGAAATGGTGAAACGTTATAGTGAAGATGTTGCATACACCAAAGGTTTCCAAGTTTTTGCAACAGTATTGTCGGAAGACCAACGTGAAGCCCAAAACGCTTTACGCGATAATTTAATTGATTATGACAGACGACATGGTTGGCGCGGTGCTGAAAAATTATGGGAACCGAAAGAAACCGCTTGGGATGAAGAAAAAATTATTGATCATCTCAGTAAGCTTCCGCATTCGGAGCCGTTTATCGGTGCAGTAGTACTCGGTGTCAGTAAAGATAAAGCAGATATTATTTTGCCGAATGGTGATCGCGCTGAATTAAAATTAGCCAGTATGAAATGGGCCCGTAAATTTATCAATGATTCCGCACAAGGTAAAACGCCGGTTTCGGTTAAAGGGGTGATTGATGTCGGTGAGCAAATTTGGGTACGTCAAGACGCTAAAGGAAACTGGGAGTTAGGACAAATTCCGGAAGTCAATTCCGCCTTGGTGTCGATTAATAGTGATAATGGCGCGATAGAAGCTATTGTCGGAGGTTTCAGTTTCGAACAAAGCCGTTTTAACCGTGCAACTCAGTCCATGGTACAAGTCGGCTCATCAATCAAACCTTTTATCTATGCTGCGGTATTAAATAAAGGATTGAGTTTATCAACTACACTGAGCGATACGCCGATTACGATTAATAAAGCAGGTCAAAAACCTTGGACACCCAAAAATTCACCGAATGTTTATGAGGGTTCACTCCGTTTGCGAGTCGGTTTAGGTAAATCAAAAAATGTAATGATGGTGAGAGCGGTACAAATGGCCGGCGTGGATTATATTGCCGAATATTTACAGCGTTTCGGTTTCCAACGAGATCAATATCAAGCTACAGAAGCATTAGCATTAGGTGCGGCATCTTTTACTCCTTTAGAAATGGCGAGAGGTTATGCCGTATTTGATAATGGCGGATATTTGATTGAGCCTTTTATTATCGATCGTATTTTAGATAGCAACGGTAATGAGCTTTTTAAAGCTAATCCGCCGATTGCGTGTTTAAACTGTAATGATATTCCGGTTGTTTACCCTGAACCACAATATTTTGACTTTATTAAGATTGAAGAGCAGAAAATCACAGAACCTACGGTTGAAGCTCCTAAAGATGAAGAAAGTGATTTAATTCCGGAACTGGAAATTGCGACGAAAACCCGTGAAGATGCTCCAAGTCTAATGGCCGATTCATTACAAACAACTAAAGAAGTGCGTTATGCACCCCGTGTCATTAGCGGTGAGATTGCATTTTTAATGCGCAGTGCACTTGCTACAGCAATTTCCGGAGAAAAAGGGCAGAGCTGGAAAGGAACCAGTTGGCGTGTCGCAAATGAGATTAAACGTTCTGATATTGGTGGGAAAACCGGTACCACAAACAATGCGAAGGTAACTTGGTATGCCGGATTCGGTGCAAATATTGTGACCACGGTTTATGTTGGTTTTGATGACAATAAACGTGAACTTGGTAGAGGAGAAGCAGGGGCACAAACCGCTTTACCGGCTTGGATCAAATATATGAAAGTGGCGTTATCAGATAAAGAAGAGCGTAAAGAAGAATTACCTCCGAATATTGTGGAAGCGAAGATCGATCCGACAAGCGGTTTCTTAGGCGACGGTTTAACCGAATATTTCGTTAAAGGAACAGAGCCGACAAGACGCTTTATTGTGGAAAAAGGGCTGTTAGAACCGCAAAACCCTGCATTGAATGAACGACTTGGTTTGCCGCCTCCGGGTATACTTAAAATTGATGGCGGAGAATTATTCTAAATCTTTAGGATTATCTCTGTTTTTGTTGAAAAGAGGGGCGATTTATTGAGATAATATCGCCTATCTTTATTTTGGGCGATTTGTGGTGTATTTAGCGTATTAAGTGTTTTATTTTTAATCACTTCTTGTAAATTTATACTCAAAACAGACCGCTTGTTTCTTAACAAGCGGTCTGTTTTTTCCAAATTATTACCACAAATCAAATGTAATTAAATGTTTTTTATATAGAAAAGAAGAATGGCTGAAAAACGTAATATATTTTTAGTTGGACCGATGGGGGCGGGCAAAAGCACCATTGGTCGGCAACTGGCACAAATGTTGAATATGGATTTTTTAGATTCCGATGCAGTGATTGAAGAGCGCGCCGGTGCCGATATTGATTGGATTTTTGATCTGGAAGGCGAAGTCGGTTTTCGTAAGCGTGAAGAGAAAATCATCAACGAATTAACTCAAGCGCAAGGGCTTGTACTTTCGACGGGCGGTGGTTCAGTGTTATCAAAAGATAACCGTAACGTATTATCTGCTCGCGGTATTGTGGTTTATTTGGAAACAACGGTAGATAAACAATTTGAACGTACACAACGTGATAAAAAACGGCCATTGTTACAAACGGAAGATCCGTATCTCACTTTGCAGGAACTTGCCAAAGTTCGCAATCCGTTATATGAAGAGATTGCCGATGTTACCATTCAAACCGATGAACAGAGTGCTAAAGCGGTCGCTACTCAAATCATTGAAATGATGGATAATTTACAGTAATAGAGGTGTAAGATGTTGCAAGTCAATGTGGAATTAAAAGAACGCCGTTATCCGATTTCTATTGGAACAGGCTTATTAAACGAACCGTCAAGTTATCACCCGCTTAAAGCCGGCGATAAAGTGATGATTGTCTCAAATCCGACAGTGGCGAAGCATTATCTTGAACCGGTTACACACACACTAACGGCTCTAGGTTGTAGTGTCGATTTCGTATTAATTCCTGATGGTGAAAAATACAAAACCTTAGCATCGCTAGACCTGATTTTTACTGCGCTACTCGAGAAAAACCATAATCGTGACAGTACATTAATTGCGCTTGGTGGTGGTGTTATCGGGGATGTGGCAGGCTATGCTGCAGCATCCTATCAGCGTGGTATCCGTTTTATTCAAATACCGACAACACTTTTAGCTCAAGTGGACTCTTCTGTCGGTGGGAAAACGGCAGTGAACCATCCGTTAGGTAAAAATATGATTGGCGCGTTTTACCAACCTGTATCCGTGATTATTGATACCGATACACTAAAAACATTGGCAAAGCGTGAGGTTTCGGCTGGTCTGGCTGAAGTGATTAAATACGGTGCAATTTTTGATATTCAGTTTTTCGAATGGTTAGAAACACATATTGACGATTTGGTTACTTTGGAACAATCTGCACTTGAATACTGTATACAACGTTGTTGCCAATTAAAAGCGGATGTTGTAGCTCGTGATGAAACGGAAAAAGGTGATCGAGCTTTGTTAAATCTAGGACATACCTTCGGTCATGCAATTGAAGCGCATTTAGGCTATGGTCATTGGCTACACGGCGAAGCAGTTGCCGTCGGAATGTTGGAAGCCGCGGCATTATCCCATATTTTAGGTGATCTTAGCGAACAGGATGTCGCTCGTTTAGAAAAATTAATTGCCCGTGCAAATTTACCGACAATTTCACCGGACGGTATGTTACCTGAACAATACTTGCCTTATATGTGGCGTGATAAAAAAGTATTAGGCGGTCAGCTCCGTTTAATTCTATTAAAAGCACTCGGTGTTTCTTATGTTACAGCACAGGCAACAGAACAGCAGGTTATTGATGCTATTACCCGTTTTTCTCAACAATAATGTATGAAAACAAAACAGCGAGCCTTTTTGAAATGGGCGGGCGGAAAATATCGCCTTACTGATGAAATTTACCGTCATTTGCCGAAAAAGGCTTGTTTGGTTGAGCCTTTTGTCGGCGCAGGCTCGGTATTTTTAAATACACCTTTCGAACGTTATGTTCTTGCGGACATTAATCCTGATCTGATTAATTTGTTTAATGTGATTAAGTATGATGTAGAGTCTTATATTCAACACGCCAAGGCATTATTTACAGAAACTCAGGCAAACACTGCAACTTTCTACTACGAACGTCGCCAAGAATTTAACTTATCCACCGACCGATTCCGTCGTTCCGTACTGTTTTTATATTTAAACCGTTTCGGTTTTAACGGGTTATGCCGTTACAACAAGAAAAATGAGTATAATGTGCCGTTTGGTGAATATAAAACTCACTATTTTCCGGAAAAAGAGCTCCGTTTCTTTGCTGAAAAAGCCCAAAAAGCAACCTTTATTTGTGCCGATTTTCACCAAACTTTCCAATATTTAGCAAATAATCCTGACGACTATGTCGTTTATTGTGATCCGCCTTATGCTCCACTACAGCAAGAAACTAATTTCACTCACTATGCACGTGGCGGATTTAGTTTGGAACAACAAAAAGCCTTGGCAGAATATGCTAAAAAGGCACAGCAATTAAATATCCCGGTATTAATTTCCAATCATGATACTGATTTTACTCGAGAGATTTATCATGGTGCCGAAATTAAAGAATTTGCCGTTCAGCGTTATATCAGCCAACATGGGCATTCTCGAGTTAAAGTTAACGAGTTGTTTGCACTTTTCTCATAAGACGCTAAGTGAAAAATGGGGTAAAGTTTAACCTTACCCCATTATTATTTGATAATACACTTAGATTACGCGTTCAAATTCACTTTTTTCAGTTTCGCCTAGTCGCCACTCTACCGTACCGAACATACCTAGAGAGTGATCAATCATTCGTACATACTCCAGGGAAATTTCCCAAACAGAAAGTTGATCAATAAGTTCGTGTTGGTATGTTTGCTTATAAAGATCTTTAGCTAGCTGTTTTTGCTTGCCTTCCAGAATACGAGCTTGGCCGGTAAATTGAATCCCTTGTAAAGAAGGATTAAAACGTGTTGGTGTGAAAATAGTACCGGCAACATTCGGATTCTTAGACATAACTTTAGCATGATAAGTTTGGTCGCTTGTGACATAGATTAATCGATGGTTTTCTTCATCAAACACATAATAGAACACGTTTGCCCATGGATGTGCATTTTCGGTGCAACAAACAGTACATAAATATTTTTTGTGAATATAAGACGTAATTCGTTTTTGCATTCTATTTTCCTTCTTGTCTAATTAAACTGTTTAAGGATAATCTTGAGAAAGATTTAAAGACGAATAAAATATATTCTTAACTTAACAAAGATATAATAAATTATTTACAATAATATCTATTTTGTAAAGTTATAAATGTATTTTTAATCCTATTTTTATTCGAGTACGAAGAGACCCGGTAGAGTGGCAAAGCTCTCGGATTTTACGGTGTTATGAAAATCTTCAAGATATGCAGAGTTCAAATCTGTAGCGCGTATAGCGCCGTAGAGCTTGCTATATAAGCCTTTAGACGTGATTTTTCTAGCAACCACATAGCCTCTTTCTAGGTAAGGTTTAACCGCCCAATAAGGGAGTGCGGCGACACCACGCTTACTTGCGACGAGTTGTATGATCGCAATCGTCAATTCACTCGTCCGACGTGTCGGATTAATGCCTGCCGGAAGTAAAACTTTACGCAAAAGATCTAACATATCGTCCGGAACAGGATAATGAATCAGTGTTTCGTCACGGAAATCTTCTGCTTCCCAAATTTCTTTCGTTGCTAAAGGGTGATCTTTAGAGCAAATCGCCACCATTTCGTACGAAAACAACGGTTGATAAATAATTCCTGAAGTTTCCTCCATTTCTGACACGACAGCCCAATCGGCACGGTGTGTTAGAAGCAATCCGACAGGATCAGTATGGAAACCGGACACAATGTCCAATTCAATCAATCCCCAACCTTGACGGAAGCTGTCCATTGCCGGCATCAGCCAATCAAAGCAAGTATGACATTCCACGGCAATGCGCAATTCTCCGACTTCGCCTTGTTTCACTCGAGCCAAATCCAATTCGGCTTCCATCACTTTTGGCAGGATATCGTAGGCTAGCTGTACTAATCGTTCGCCTGCCGCAGTAAAGTGAATAGGTTGAGTTTTACGCTCAAATAAGGTTAATTCGTATTGATCTTCAAGTAATTTGATTTGATGTGACAATGCCGATTGAGTTAAATGTACTCGTTTGGCGGCAAGAGAAACACTACCGCTTTCTTTTAAAGCCAATAGGGTTTTAAGGTGACGAAGTTCAAGAAAGATTGGTTTCATTATTAAAGCAATTCATTTAAACGTAAGAAAAAATGAATATAATCATAATCCTTTTTTTATTTAACGCTAGAATTAATTGTTTTTGTCGGGCTGTTTGAAACATTTTAGGGATACAAGCGGTCTGATTTGAGCAATAATTTGCAAAAATGATGTTTAAAGACAACCTTGCCCAAGGTAGGAAATTTCAGCCGCCACCGACGGTGTTTATACAAAAATCACTTGTACTAAATACATATAAAGTCCTGTACCGACTGCCATTGAAAGAAACATATTTTTCTTCCAAAAATGTAGAAGTAGCACCACCGCACCTGCAATAAAATCAGCGAGATAACGATGATTTTCAGCAGAAAAATGAATATTTTTATAACAATAGATTACCAACATACCAAACATTGCCGCAGGCAAGACTTTACCTAGATAGCGGATATATTCCGGAATCGGGCGATTGGCAGGGAAAACCCAAAACGGTAATAAACGCGAAAGCTGTACCGCCGCTACTGCCATTGCGATGGTAATAATATGTTCGGTAACGGTCATGATTCGGTACTCCCTAATTTAGAGGCAAGTTTTGGACGACGAATGGTTAGGATAATCCAAATTCCGATTAATGTTGGAATTAAAAAATTTTCTTTACCGACTAAAACCAAGCAAATAAGCGTGAAACTCAAACCGAGTAATGAGCTTTCATGATTACTTTCTTTCATCCAGTTTTCTGCAAAAATAATTAAGAAGAGTGCGGTCATTGCAAACTCTACGCCGGCTAAATCAAACGGAACGAGTGTACCGAATGTATTGCCTAAACCTGCCCCTACAACCCAATAAATTTGTAGATAAAGAGTGACAAAAAACATAAACCAGCCTTTGTCGATATGTTTTTCCACTTTTGCCATATAATTCAAAGAAAAACTTTCATCGACCAAAGCACTGATCATGTACCAACGTTTTTTACCAAGGTAAGCGCCGTATTTTTCCAGCATTGAAATACCATAAAAAATCTGGCGACCGCTAACGACAAGGGTAAGCAGGAAAATGCTTAACGGGGCGAATGGTCCAACCAATGCTGCGGCGACAATGAACTCTACGGAGCCTGCATAAATCAATGCTGCCATTAACACGGGATAAAGCAAACCGAAGCCGAGAGCTTTCATATAAATCCCATAAGCAAAACCAAGGAAAAGAAAGCCGATAATCATTGGAGCAGAGTAAGGAAGTGCCGCTCGGGCTGCAATCCGAATAGGATTAACGATATGTGTGTTTTCTTCCTGCATAATAATTTTTATGAATAAAATAATTGCTAATTGTACACAAAAAGTGGATTTAAATCACTCTGTATAAATTTATATTAAAATTTTTCATATTAATCTTGAAAATTATGAAGTTGCATAATGTTTCTATTTTATAGATGATGTTCTTAGACATTTAGACGGCTAAACGTCTAAATACGGTTTTACAAAATATCACAGGAGAACATCATGACAACATTCCACATCTTAGGCTTTCCACGCGTTGGAGCGAAACGTGAATTAAAATTTGCACAAGAACGTTACTGGCGTGGTGAAATTGCAGAACAAGATTTATTAGATTTAGCCAAAGCCTTGCGTGAAAAAAATTGGCAGCACCAAGCAGAAGCCAATGCTGATTTCGTGGCGGTAGGCGATTTTACTTTTTACGATCATATTTTAGATCTGCAAGTGGCAACGGGGGCAATTCCTGCTCGTTTTGGTTTTGACAGCCAAAATTTAACGCTTTCTCAATACTTCCAACTCGCTCGTGGTAACAAAGATCAATTTGCCATTGAGATGACCAAATGGTTCGATACCAACTACCACTATCTTGTGCCTGAGTTCCACAAAAACACCGAATTTAAAGCCAACCCAGCTCACTACGTCAATCAAATCCGTGAAGCGAAAGCCTTAGGCTTGAATGTCAAACCAGTGATTGTCGGGCCATTAACTTTCCTTTGGTTAGGCAAAGAGAAAGGCGAAGCCTTCAATCGTTTTGAGTTATTAAACAAACTTGTGCCTGTTTACCGTGAAATTTTAACCGCACTTGCAACAGAAGGTGTGGAATGGATCCAAATTGACGAGCCTGCTTTAGCCTTAGATTTACCGGCGGAGTGGCTGGCAGCTTATCAAGCGGTCTATGCGGAATTAAGTCAAGTGAATGCGAAATTGTTATTAGCCACCTATTTCGGTTCGGTGGCAGAACACGCAGAGTTGCTCAAAGGCTTAGCGGTTGATGGGTTGCACTTAGATTTAATCCGTTCGCCTGAACAGCTTGCCGCCTTTGAAGATTACAGCAAAGTGCTGTCTGCCGGGGTGATTGACGGGCGTAACATTTGGCGCGCGAACTTAAATCAGGCGTTAGATCTGCTTGAGCCGTTAAAGGCGAAGCTCGGCGAGCGTTTATGGATTGCCCCAAGCTGTTCATTGTTGCATACGCCCTATGATTTAGCGGTGGAAACGCAACTACAAGCGAATAAACCTGAACTTTATCAATGGCTTGCCTTTACGCTACAAAAAATCGAAGAATTGTCGGTGATTAAGACCGCACTTGAGCAAGGTCGTGCAGCGGTACAAGCACAATTAGACGCAAGCCAAGCGGCGGCTGATGCCCGTGCCACATCAAAAGAGATCCACCGTGCAGAAGTGGCGGCACGTTTAGCCAACTTACCTGAAGGGGCGGATCGCCGTACATCGCCATTTGCAGAACGTATTGCGAAGCAAAATGCGTGGCTAAACTTACCGCTGTTACCAACGACAAATATCGGTTCATTCCCACAAACCAGCGAAATCCGCCACGCACGTGCGAGCTTTAAGAAAGGCGATTTAAGCCTTGCGGATTACGAAGCGGCGATGAAAAAAGAGATTGAATATGTCGTTCGCCGCCAAGAAGAGTTAGACTTAGATGTGCTGGTTCACGGTGAAGCGGAGCGTAACGATATGGTGGAATACTTCGGCGAATTGCTTGACGGCTTTGCCTTTACCAAATTCGGCTGGGTGCAAAGTTACGGCTCACGTTGTGTCAAACCGCCTGTGATTTATGGTGATGTAGCTCGCCCTGAACCGATGACGGTGCGTTGGTCGCAATATGCTCAAAGCCTCACCAACAAAGTGATGAAAGGAATGCTGACAGGACCTGTGACGATTTTACAATGGTCGTTCGTGCGTAACGATATTCCACGCTCAACGGTCTGCAAACAGATCGGCGTGGCATTGTCGGACGAAGTGTTGGATTTAGAAGCGGCAGGGATTAAAGTGATCCAAATTGATGAACCGGCAATCCGTGAAGGCTTACCACTCAAGCGGTCAGATTGGGACGATTATTTGCAATGGGCGGGCGAAGCCTTCCGTTTAAGCTATATGGGCGTGCAAGATGACACCCAAATCCATACCCATATGTGTTATTCCGAGTTCAACGACATTTTACCTGCGATTGCCGGCTTAGATGCGGACGTGATTACCATTGAAACCTCACGCTCCGATATGGAATTACTCACTGCCTTTGCCGACTTCAAATACCCAAACGACATCGGACCGGGCGTGTACGATATTCACAGCCCACGCGTACCCAAAGCGGAAGAGATCGAACACCTGTTGCGTAAAGCCTTGAAAGTCGTGCCGAAAGAACGTTTATGGGTCAACCCGGATTGCGGCTTGAAAACTCGTGGCTGGAAAGAAACCATCGAACAGTTGCAAGTGATGGTAGAAGTGACCAAGAAGCTAAGAGCTGAGTTAGTCTAAAACATCATTCAACAATCTTCATTGAGCTAAAAGGCTGAAACAACGTTGTTTCAGCCTATTTTTATATAAACGAGATGAGTTCAACGGCTATTTTTTATCTTCTTTAAACCCAAAGGCATTCATCGCTGCGCGGAATACATCAGTATTATCTACATAACGTTGGCTTGCCGGTTCAACATTGTAGTAACGACCAATATTAGCCTCTTCTTTGGCGACAGATAAGAAATAGTCTGCTCCGTTACCTTTGGCAAATAGCGGGACTAATTCACGGGTATGGTTATCAAAATGCCAACGCACTAACGGCAATGCTCCGGCACCTTGGTTAACGATTTCAGAGTAGAAATTACTGTTAGAATCAGGACCTAATAATAATCCGTTACCGTGATCGGTTGTCACAATCACTAAGGTGTCATTCCACGAACTATTTTTATTTACCCAATCCACAACGGCTTCAACGGTGAGGTTAAAATCGATCTGTTCCTCAATTAAGCGCGGTAAATTGTTTGCATGAGCAGCCCAGTCAACAGCACCACCTTCAACCATTAAGAAGAAACCGTTCGGGTTTTGGCTGAGAATATTCAATGCACCTTGTGCCATGGTTGCAAGGGCAGGTTGATTTTCCAATAAATTACCGCTTGTTACACCCGCACGATTAAACTGCAATGTCGCGTTATTTTGAGCAGTTCCAAGGAGCTTACTTTTACCTTTAAGGTTTAATTTACCTTCAGCAAGAGCGATGAAATCTTCTTTTTCATCAATAAGCATATAATCTGTTTCACCGGCAGATAATTTATCCCAAATTTCAGGTCCGCCTACATAACGAAACGCTTTATCATCTTCCGGCTTAATTCGTTTGCCGTTTTTATCGTAATAAGGATGTCCCGCTCCCATAATTACCGATGCCCGACCGGATTCAACCGCTTCTTTGGCAATTTCCGCATAATTATTTCGTTCTATATTGTGTGACAGGAATCCTGCCGGTGTTGCATGGCTCCATTGGACGGAAGTAACAACACCCAGCGCTTTGCCATTTTCTACCACATATTCGCCGATATTTTTTAACGGAGTATTGTTATTTGACCAGTTGACAGCACTATTGTAGGTTTTCTGTCCGCTGGCTAATGCGGTTGCAGCAGCCGCACTGTCAGTAAAATCGGTCCGAGCATAATCATAGCCATCAAAATAACCGGAATAGCTGGTTAGATTGCTTTTAAAAGAAGCATCGGATTTGCCATCGTTCCACAGTTTGGATGCATCAAAAACGACGGAGCCTTCTAAGGTGTTGGTTGGTGTTTTAGACGTGTTTAGTGGATAAGTAGAAGCGAATACTTTAACATCAAAACTGTCATAAACCTCTTTTCCTAAGGCTCCATGACGGAAATAGCTTGCCGCTTTCCATGTATTTGGACTTGCTCCGTCACTGATTAATAAAATGACATTTTTGGTTTTTCCTGCATTAGCCGTATCATCGGAGGCAATAGCGTTTTGACCAACGGCTACTCCCACTAAAATTGCTAATGTTACTTTCATCATTTTTTTCATTGCAAATACCTCGATTGTTGTGAGAAAAATCAGGATGTTTGTCAAAGACAACATCAAAAATTAGGCAGTAAATGAATATGAAAGTCTTGCCTTTGTGTGGCAATGGCAGGCGATAAGACAAATATTATAATGCGCTGACTTATTGCACTGTCCAGTTAAGTAATGACCAAAATAATAGGTATGAATTTATTATGTTAGGAATGCGCGTAATATATCTTAAATAACAAGATGCTGTATAGCTTGTTTTACCAGTCTGAATTTATTTTCAGGGATTTACAAGCGGTCATTTTTGACACATTTTTTGCAAATCCCTTAAACTATAAGTGTTATTTCAACTTCAGTTTTTTACCTACGACAATTTTATTGTTCTTAATATTGTTCAGCTTGCTCAATTTTTCAGGCGTGGTGTTATACATTTTGGCAATTGAATAGAGCGTTTCATCTTTTTGAACTACATGATAAGTCGCATTACTATTCACTTTTTTCGTGGTTGATTTGGTTGCAGAGCCTTTACTTTCCACCACAGCAGCTTTTTTATTTTTCTCTGCCTGTGTCGCTTTTTCCTTGTTGTTTTTACTCTCTTTTTTATTGTTTGCGGTTTTATTTTCTTTGGTTGTTGACGTTGCCGTCTTCGGTAAAGCATATCCCGGATTTTTACTGCGATAGGCGACCAACCCGTTATAAATTGCGCGGGCAACTTGGCGACGATAAGCCTTCGTGGATAATTTCTTTTCTTCAACCGCATTCGATAAAAAACCGGTTTCGACTAAAATGGATGGAATATCCGGTGAACGCAGTACACTCAAGCTGGCGTGCTGCGGAGAGCTTTTGACCAATTGGGTGATATTGCTCATTTTACCTAATACAGTTTTACCTAACTCGTAACCGGTACGTTGGGAATGCGAAAATTGCAGGTCTAATACCGTTTGGTTGAGGTAACGTTCGTTATTATTTGACAGCACCGAGCCGGCTCCGCCTAATAATTCGGATTGTTTTTCATGATCTTCCAACCATTTACCGAGTTCATCGTTTGCTCGGCGATTGGACAGCACCCAAACGGAAGCTCCCCTTAAATCTTTAGAACTTGGCGAAGAGTCGGCATGAATCGAAATCAAAAAATTCGCTTTATTTTTACGGGCAATCTCAGTTCGTTGCGGTAATTGAATAAAATAATCACCGTTGCGTGTCATCACGGCTTTGAAATTTGGATCTTTATCCAATAACGCTTTTAATTCACGGGCGATTGAAAGCGTCACTTCTTTTTCTTTTAGCCCTAAAGTTTTGCCGATCGCACCGGGGTCTTTACCGCCATGCCCAGCATCAATCGCGACTATAATTTTGGATTGTGCGCTAAAACTGAGGAGTGCACTGATAAAGCCGATACTAAGGATATTTAATAACTTCTTATACATAAATTTTATCTCAAGCGGTCTGTTTTTCTAAAAATTTTGCAAAAATATGCTGCCCGATATTGTTTTGTGGTTGTAATGTCACTTTTCTGCCTTCACTCTGATAATCAATTTGAATCACTAAATCTGCCGGCGGAATCATGCCTTCACCGCGACTAGCCCATTCAAATAAACAGATCGTTTGCGGACCAAAATAATCGCGAATTCCCATAAATTCCAGTTCTTCCGGATCGGCTAAACGATACAAATCAAAATGATAGAGCGAGTAGCGAGAGAGTTGATACTCTTCAACCAACGTGTAAGTCGGACTTTTTACGTTGCCGTTATGCCCAAATCTTTGCACGATACTGCGTGTTAGTGTCGTTTTGCCCGCACCAAGTTCACCGTTTAAATAAATAACTAATGAAGCAGTGGGGGACGCGGCTAAATAGGCTTGTAATTCATCGGCTAAATATGCACCGAATTGTAGCATTTGCGCTTCATTTTCAACGTAAAATGGCTGTGTTTTTGTCATGGTTTGGATTAAATTTATTCATCTAATTTAATAAAGTGGTGGCGGTAGAATTTCAATTCTTCAATCGATTCGCGAATGTCGTCCAATGCGAGGTGCGAATTTTTTTTAGTCAATTGCTTTAATATTTCCGGCTTCCAGCGTGTGGCAAGTTCTTTTAATGTGCTGACATCTAAATGGCGATAATGGAAATAGTCTGCTAATTCCGGCATATATTGATATAAAAATCGTTTATCTTGCGCCACACTGTTACCACAAATCGGTGAAGCGCCTTTGGGCACCCACTGTTTTAAAAAATCAATTGTTTGCAATTCCGCCGCACGTTCCGACAATTTACTCTGCTTAACTCGTTCGACCAACCCGTTTGCCGTATGGGTTTTTACACACCAATCGCTCATTTTATTCAGTAATTCGTCAGATTGATGAACTGCTAACACCGGACCTTCGGCAAGAATATTTAAATCTTTGTCCGTCACGATAGTCGCAATTTCAATAATGCGTTCTTTTTCCGGATCCAAACCGGTCATTTCTAAATCGATCCAAATTAAATTCTGTTTGTTGAGTGGTGACATAGTATTCCTTTTTTGCAAAAAAAGTGCTTAATCTAACCGCTTGTGAAGAGCAGCATAAACGGCCGCCGGCACAAAAGGTTTCACATCGCCTTGGTGACGGTAGATTTCCCGTATCATTGTCGATGAAAGATAACGCCATTGTACTGACGGCGGGAAAAAAATGGTTTCCAGCCCGTGAGCCAATTGATCATTCAGTTGTGCCAATTGGATTTCATAGTCAATATCATCCGCTCCTCGAATTCCACGGATTAAACTCACCGCATTATACTGTTTGGCAAGATCTGCCAATAAACCACTGAAACCGACAATTTGTACATTCTTTAAATAATTGCAGCTTTGTTCAACCAACGTGACGCGCTGTTCAAGATCAAAAAGCGGCTGTTTAGTGGGGTTTTTCGCCACTGCAATTACTACGTTATCAAAGAGTTTTGCAACTCTTTCTATGATATCTAAATGTCCATTAGTAATTGGGTCAAAAGTACCCGGATAGATAACCGTATGCTTCATTTTATCTCTCTAAATAAGGCGCGAGTAGCGCAAGATGGCGCTTTAATGCGCCTTGGTTTTCTTTTAATACGCCAAAACCGGCTTGGCTGATTTTTTTACCGGATTCCGGGTGAGCGAGGAAATAATTTACTGCCTCTACCACAGCCTCAATACTGCTTCCTATTTCGACTACGCCGTTTACACTACGTAATTTTGCAAAAATTTCAGGAAAATTAAAGGTATGGATACCTGAAATGACCGGAAGTTCAAATGCTATCGGTTCTAATGGATTATGTCCGCCGTGTTTGACCAAACTTCCTCCGACGAAAGCGATTTTAGCTAATCCGTAAAGAATCATCATTTCCCCCATGGTATTGCCCAGTAAAACCTGAGTATCTGCGGTAACAGGCTGATTATCCGATCGTTTTACATAAGGAATTTGCATTTTCTGCAACAAGGTTTCAACACTATCAAATCTTTCCGGATGGCGAGGTACCACGATGAGTAATAAATTCGGATAACAGGTAAGTAGTTGTTGGTGTGCTTCCAATATAATTTTTTCTTCCCCTTCATGGGTACTACCTGCAATCCATACTGGACGTTCTCCTAAATTGAGTATGTTAGCGGCTTTTGCCACTTGCTCTCGCAATTCATCGTTAATTTCTAAATCGAATTTAAGGTTTCCGGTATTGATTAAACGGTTTGGATCAAAACCTAACTGAATATAGCGTCCTGCACTGACTTCGTCTTGTGCCAAAATTAGCTTAATTTCATTGAACATATTTTTGAGATGCGCTTTAATCCAACCGTAACGACGAGCAGAACGAGGGGATAGGCGGGCGTTGGCAATCACGAACGGAATATTGTTTTTGTCCATTTGCTTAATTAAATTCGGCCATAATTCGGTTTCTATGACAATAAAGAGTTTTGGTTTGACAAAATGCAGAAAGCGTTTAATTGCATCTGGTAAGTCATAGGGGAGATAGAAATGTGAGACGCTACTACCGAACGCCGCTTCTACTCGAGCGGAACCTGTCGGAGTTACTGTAGTTACGGTAATCGGCAACTGTGGATATTTTTTCTGAATTGCCTTAATTAACGGTGTTGCGGCAATGACTTCTCCAACGGAAGCCGCATGAATAATAATACCGTTTGCTTTCGGTTTGGCGATATTGCCGTAAAAACCATAACGCTCCCATAATCTTTTGCGATATTCGGGGAGTTTTAAACTACGCTTCCACATCATCAGTAAAATAAGTGGCTGAATAAGGTAGCTGAGCAAGGTATAAAATCGACGTAGCATTATGCTTTTCCTATCGGGCGGTTATTCAAATTCCAATTCTACTGCATTTTCGCCTAAAAAATCTTTAAGCTTATTCAGCATCTCTTCTTTGGGAGTAATCCGCCATTCAACGCCACCTTTCAGCAGCACTCTTCCTTCCGGGCTTTGGTAATAAAAATGTAGCGGTAGCGTGCCTTCGTTATAAGGTTCAATAATTGCAGTGAGCTGTTTAATAAATTGTGCGTTTATTTGATCTTGGTTTATCGCTAATGCTAAGCTTTTGGCGTAACGGCTACGGGCATCGTCGAGGGTAATTAATTCTCGAGCCGACATTTTTAATCCGCCACTAAAATCATCAAACTGGACTGAACCGGTCGCAATAATGATTTGATCTTGTTGCAATCGATCTCCATAAGTTTCCAACGCCTCGGAAAACAGTGTGATATCCAGTTTACCTGCGCGATCTTCAATGGTTGCAATACCGATTCGACTACCGCGTTTAGTTACTGCTATACGTGATGCCATGACTAAACCGGCAACGGTTGTAGTTTGTCCTCGACGGGTTGCTTGTAGCTCATTTAATCTCGTCGGAGCATAGTGAGATAGCTCTTTTAAAAATCTGCCGACAGGATGACCGCTCAGATATAAACCCAATGTGGATTTTTCCCCCTCGAGAATAGTTTGTTCCGTCCATTTCGGCGTGTTGGCATAAGCATTCTGCACTTCTTCAGGGGTTTCGGTCAAAACACCGAACATATCGCTTTGCCCCAAGGCTTCCATTTTGCTGTGTTGATCGGACGCTTTCAGGGCATCTTCTAAATTCTTCATTAAGGCGGCACGGTGCGGCCCGAGTTTATCGAAAGCTCCCGCCATAATTAAGCCTTCAAACGTACGACGGTTGACCTTTTTCAAATCAACACGGGCGGTCAGATCAAACAGGTCTTTGAAAATCCCGTCTTTGTTGCGAGCCTCCAAAATTGCATCTATCGGGCCTTCGCCTACGCCTTTAATCGCTCCTAAACCATAGACAATTTCACCTTTTTCATTGACGCTAAAACGGTGTTTACCACTGTTAATGTCGGGCGGAACGACGGTTAAGCCCATATTGATACATTCATCGTAGAAGCCGACAATTTTATCGGTATTGTCCATCTCGGAGGTCATTACCGCCGCCATGAATTCCGCAGGATAGTGGGTTTTGAGCCACAAGGTTTGGTAAGAGACCAACGCATAAGCCGCCGAGTGCGATTTATTAAATCCATAGCCTGCGAATTTCTCTACAAGGTCGAAGATCTTCATCGCTAATTCGCCGTCCACGCCTTTTTCGATCGCGCCTTTCTCAAAAATCGCCCGTTGTGCCGCCATTTCTTCCGGTTTTTTCTTACCCATCGCACGACGGAGTAAATCCGCACCACCCAACGTATAGCCTGCCAATACCTGTGCTATTTGCATAACTTGCTCTTGATAAACAATAATGCCGTAGGTCGGTTCTAAAATAGGTTGTAGCCATTCATGCTGATATTGCGCATCAGGGTATGAAATCGGTTCATTGCCGTGTTTACGATCGATAAAGTTTTGCACCATACCGGCTTCTAACGGGCCGGGACGGAATAATGCTACAAGCGCGATAATATCTTCAAAGTTACTCGGCTGTAGGCGTGAAATCAGATCTTTCATGCCGCGCGATTCCAGCTGGAACACCGCCGTCGTTTTTGCCGCTTTTAATAATTTAAAGGCTTTTTCATCATCAAGAGGAATGCTTTCAATTCGAACAAGCGGTTTACCTTCACGTTCAAGACGTTGGTTAATCATTTCCAGCGCCCATTTGATGATGGTCAGCGTGCGCAAACCTAAGAAGTCAAACTTCACCAAGCCGGCGTATTCCACATCGTTTTTATCGAAATGGGTAACGGGATGCAAACCCTCCGAATCGCAATAGAGCGGGGAAAAATCGGTAATCGCCGTCGGTGCAATCACCACACCGCCGGCATGTTTTCCGGCGTTTCGGGTTACACCTTCGAGCTTACGCGCCATGTCCACCAAAGCTTTAACTTCTTCATCGGCGTCATACAGCTCAGGCAGTTTCGGTTCGGCTTCAAACGCTTTTGCCAAGGTCATGCCCGGATCAGGCGGAATAAGTTTGGAAATACGATCGACAAAGCTGTAAGGGTGTCCGAGTACACGCCCGACATCGCGGATCACCGCTTTTGCCGCCATGGTACCAAAGGTAATGATCTGTGAAACCGCTTGGCGACCGTAAGTTTCCGACACGTGTTCGATGACACGATCCCGACCGTCCATACAGAAATCCACGTCGAAATCGGGCATAGATACCCGTTCAGGATTTAAGAAACGCTCAAAAAGCAAATCGAATTCAAGGGGATCAAGATCGGTGATTTTCAATGCGTAAGCAACCAATGATCCCGCTCCTGAGCCGCGTCCCGGTCCGACAGGAATATCGTTATCTTTCGACCATTGAATAAACTCCATTACGATCAAAAAGTAGCCGGGAAAGCCCATTTGGTTGATCACATCTAATTCAATTTGCAATCTTTCGTCATAAACAGACCGCTTGTCTTTGCGGATTTCGGGATCCGGAAAGAGAAATTCCAAACGTTCTTCAAGCCCTTCCTGTGATTTTTTGATTAAGAAGTCTTCAACGGAAAGATCGCCCGTCGGGAAATTCGGTAAGAAATATTCGCCCAAACGAATGGTCACGTTACAGCGTTGGGCGATTTGTATCGTATTTTCAATCGCTTGTGGAATATCGGCAAACAGATCGCACATTTCCTGCTCACTACGGAAATATTGTTGTGCGGAGTATTTCTTCGGACGTTTCGGGTCGTCTAAAGTAAAACTGTCGTGAATGGCAACACGGATTTCGTGGGCTTCAAAATCGTCCTGTTTTAAGAACATCACATCATTCACGGCAACCAGCGGAATTGCAAATTTTTGCGAAAAAGTGACCGCTTGTTGAATGTAACGTTCTTCGTCCGAGCGCCCGGTTCGGCAAAGGGAAAGATAGTAATGATTCGGATAGTATTGTTGATAAAAGTTCAGTAGTTGTTCCGCTTCAGCGAAATTTTCCTTAAGCAACGCTTTGCCGACATCTCCGTTTCGACCGCCCGAAAGCAGAATGACGCCCTCGTTATGTTCCGCCAACCACGCTTTTTCCACGATAGGGAATTCTACGTAGCCTTTTTGATAAGCCTTTGAAAGTAAAAGAGTAATGTTGTGATAGCCGGTATTGTTTTTGGCTAATAAAGTGAGCTCGTATACCTCGTCACTCTCAGGCTCCGAGCGAACAACGACATCCGCCCCGACAATCGGTTTTACGCCGGATCCCAACGCTTCACCATAGAAACGCACCAAGCCGCAAAAATTGGTGAAGTCGGTTAACGCCATGGCAACCATATTGTTGGCAACACAGGTTTTGACTAACGGCTTCACTTTTGCCAAGCCGTTAATCATGGAGAAATCACTGTGAACTTTTAGGTGAACAAAACGAGGTTGGGACATAGGTTCCTTCATTAATCACGTTTTTTATTCAATAGCCACCAAACCGCACAGAGACAGAGCAGACTTGGCGTTAACGCGCCTATCGGTACAGGTAGCCATGAAACGACAAGGCTTAAATTACCGAAGACGATATTGGCGACATAGAATACGAAGCCGGCGAGGATCCCGATGACGATTTTGGCGCCCATCGTGCTACTGCGCAGCGGTCCGAAAATAAACGAAATGGCGAGTAGCATCATTACCGCCATGGAGATCGGTTGGAAAACTTTGCGCCAAAAGGTGATTTCAAAGCGTTTCGGATCCTGCCCGGTTTCTTTCAAAAAGCCGACATAATCCGCCAAACCGGTGATAGAAAGCGACTCCGGTTTTAATGAAACGATGCCGAGTTTGCTTGGCGTAATACTGGTTTTCCAAACTTGATCGCTTTCTTTTGATTGATGGATACTATCCCCGTTAATCGTTGACTTTTCGACGTTCTGCAAGATCCAACCCTGTGGATTGGAATAAGTTGCTTGGTTTGCTCGAAGTATCGATTTGAGTTCGCGTTTGTCGAATTCATAAATTAATAAACCGTTTAAATGGGTTTCGCTGCTGATTTGACGGATATAAATAAAATCTTTACCGTCTTTCGCCCAAAATCCGCCTTGTGTGGCAAGCATGGAACCACCACTTTGGGCGATTGAGCGCATATTGCGGGCGTATTGTTCCGTTTGCGGTACGCCCCATTCACCGATAAGCATGGTAAAAATCACCAACGGAATCGCCGTTTTCATTACCGCCAAACCAATACGGAAGCGGGAGAACCCGGATGCCTGCATTACAACCAGTTCACTGCGGCTGGCAAGGTTGCCTAAGCCCATTAATGAGCCGAGTAGCGCCGCAATAGGGAAAAAAGTCTCTACATCACGGGGAATGGTTAAGAAAGTATAGTATGCCGCATGTAATCCGTCGTAAGAACCTTGACCGACCGCCCGAAATTCTTCGACGAATTTAATAATTGCTCCTAACCCGACCAACATAAAAAGGGTAAGCATAATGGAGGAAAGAATAGTTTTTCCGATATAACGTTCTAATACATTCATGTCAGTGTGTTACCTTTTTTGCACTGAGACGATAGCGCAATGCAGAAAACCATTTGCTATCCCAACTGTTTAATACAATCCCGAGGATCAAGAACCCAATAGAAACCAGAGGCATCAACAAAGAGGCATCAACCTTACCTGAGCCGCCCGCTGATTTTAATGAACTTTGTAGCAGGAAATAGATTAAATACATCAATAGTGCCGGCAACAGTTTGGCAAAGCGCCCTTGGCGCGGGTTAACGCTGCTCATCGGTACGGCAAGTAACGCCATTAGCGGTGTGGCGAAAAT
>NZ_JBGXYA010000003.1:0-6295 GCF_041814905.1 Glaesserella sp.
ATACGCCGTCGAAATTTTTTGTTCTTCGGTCATAATCATTGAACGGCGTTCCGGTCCCATATTGATTTTGTCTTTCGCTTTTTCAAAATCATTCATGGTGACAACACGTTGATTTGCTCGTGCGGAAAATAACGCGGCTTCGTTCACCAAATTAGCCAAATCCGCGCCGGAATAACCCGGTGTACCACGCGCGATGATCATCGGATCAACATCCGGTGCCAGCGGCACTTTTTGCATATGAACTTTCAAAATCTGCTCACGACCTTTAACATCCGGTAAACCGACCATAACTTGACGGTCAAAACGTCCCGGACGGGTTAATGCGTTATCTAATACATCCGAACGGTTCGTTGCCGCAATAACAATAACGCCTTCGCTTCCTTCAAAACCGTCCATTTCCACTAACATTTGGTTAAGCGTTTGTTCGCGTTCGTCATGACCGCCACTAAAACCGGCGCCACCACGTTTACGACCAACGGCATCAATTTCATCAATAAAAATAATACACGGGGCATTTTTCTTGGCTTGTTCAAATAAATCACGAACTCGAGAGGCGCCGACACCAACGAACATTTCAACGAAATCAGAACCCGCCATAGTAAAAAACGGCACTTTTGCCTCACCGGCAATCGCTTTTGCCAATAACGTTTTACCCGTTCCCGGCGGACCAACCATGAGGATGCCTTTCGGAATACGTCCGCCCAATTTTTGGAACTTGCTCGGATCACGTAAAAAATCAACGACTTCCGCCACTTCTTCTTTGGCTTCATCACAACCGGCAACGTCACTGAATCGGGTTTTAATTTGATCCGGTGCCAACATTTTGGCTTTGCTTTTACCAAAGCTCATCGCCCTGCCGCCGCCACCTTGCATTTGGCGCATATAAAATACCCAAAAGCCGATTAGTAACAACATCGGGAACCAAGAAACAAAAATCTGGGAAAGTAAACCGCGACGCTCTACAGGTTGACCTTTTATTACGGTATTGGTTTTCGCTAGGTCACCTAATAGATATTCATCATACATCGGCATAACGGTTTGATATTGACTACCGTCAGTACGGGTAACCATAATGGTTTCATCACCGCGTTTAAAATCGACTTCTTTTAAGCGATCATTTTTAATATCGTTTAAAAAAGTAGAATAAGCGACATTATCAGAGCCACCGAAATTATTATTGAAACCTTGGAACGCAGTCATTAGCGTTAAACCAATTACTACCCAAAGCAAAATATTTTTAAACATATCGTTCAAGGTTCTTACCTCTTATACTGACTGAAAATTCTATAAAGATTACTACAAATCAAAGAAACGCGCCATATTATCCTTTATAACCGGTCGCAACAATATAAACTTCACGCGAACGATCCCGTGAAGCTTCCGGTTTACGCACCTTAACCGTGCTAAATAGCGAGCGAATTTCTTTTAAATATTCGTCGAATCCTTCTCCTTGGAACACTTTGACCACAAAACAACCTTTTGGTGCCAATACTTGACGACACATATCCAAAGCAAGTTCCACCAAATACATTGCGCGCGGAATATCTACCGACGGCATACCGCTGAAATTAGGTGCCATATCCGACATCACTACATCAACTTTATCTTCACCTACGCGTTCCAAGAGTGCCTTTAATACACTTTCTTCACGGAAATCACCCTGCAAAAAATCGACCCCGACAATCGGATTCATATCTAAAATATCGCAGGCAATAACACGACCACTACCGCCAATTTGGGTGACGACATATTGTGACCAGCCACCCGGTGCGGCCCCCAGATCGACTACCGTCATACCCGGCTTAAACAAACGATCGGTTTGTTGAATTTCATCTAATTTGAAATAAGCACGTGAACGAAGTTTTTGCTTATGCGCCTTCTGTACGAATTGATCTTTGAAATGTTCGGCAAGCCACCGCGAGGAGCTTGCACTACGTTTTCTACCCATTAGTTTTCTCTACCTATAAAAATCAGACGATATAATAAGGCTGAAATGGACTATTTCAAGGAAAAAGTTAAATTTTTGTAATGATATTTGTAAAAAACTACTCCGATCTGACCGCTTGTATTTGCCCGAAAGGTAAAAACTTCGTTATAATTCGTCAGTTTTGCCCGCTGGGGGCATTTAACCAAATATAATACAGAGGAACAAATTATGGGCTTTTTAGCTGGTAAACGTATTTTAATTACAGGTTTGGCGAGCAACCGTTCTATTGCTTACGGTATCGCTGCTGCAATGAAACGTGAAGGTGCAGAACTCGCTTTCACTTATTTAAACGATAAATTAAAAGGTCGTGTTGAAGAGTTCGCACAAGAATTTGGTTCAAACATCGTATTACCTATGGACGTTTCAACAGACGAAAGCATTACCGAGTGCTTTGCAGAACTTAGCAAACACTGGGAAAAATTTGACGGTTTCGTTCACTCTATCGGCTTTGCCCCTGCAGACCAATTAGACGGCGACTATGTCAATGCTGCAACCCGTGAAGGGTTCCGTATTGCTCACGACATCAGTGCATATAGCTTTGTGGCAATGGCACAAGCCGCTCGCCCGATGTTAAATCCAAAATCAGCGTTATTAACTTTAACCTATTTAGGTGCAGAGCGTGCGATTCCGAACTACAACGTCATGTGTTTAGCCAAAGCGTCGCTCGAAGCCAGCACACGTGTAATGGCTGCAGATTTAGGTAAAGAAGATATTCGCGTCAATGCAATCTCAGCAGGTCCAATCCGTACGTTAGCAGCGTCAGGCATTAAAGACTTCAAAAAAATGTTAGCTAACTTTGAAAAAACTGCGCCGTTACGCCGTACAGTGACCATTGAAGATGTCGGTAACTCCGCAGCCTTCTTATGTTCAGACTTAGCGGGAGGCATCACCGGTGAAGTCGTTCACGTTGATGCAGGTTTCAGCATTGTTGCAATGGGCGATATTGACGGTTAATTATTCATCAAAAGAATATTTTCATATAGGAAAAAAGGACAGGATCACCCTGTCCTTTTGCTTTTTTAAAGAATAACTTTTAAGCTTTTTATTTTTTAACGACGATCGAAAAAATCATACTTTTTTCAGACAGTGAGTCTGAAATCCGCTATACTTTTCCAATTATATCGGTGCTTCTCGCACCTCTTTTTATTTTGATTAACCCGAGAAACTATGTTCCAAAACAACCCTCTATTAGCACAATTAAAACAACAAATCGAAGCAAGCAAAGAATACGTTGAAGGCGTGGTAAAAGCGTCTGATAAAAGCTACGGTTTCCTTGAATCAGAAAAAAACACTTACTTTATTCCGCCACCTGAAATGAAAAAAGTCATGCACGGCGATACTGTCAAAGCGGTGGTAAAACGTGATGGCGACAAAGAACAAGTGGAAATCGACAGTTTGCTGGAGCCGATGTTAGAACGCTTTATTGCACAAGTCCGTTTTAATAAAGACGGCAAATTACAACTGGCAGTCGATCACCCAAGTATTAACAACTTTATCCCTGCCAATACTCAGAAAAAAGTGACTGAACCCCTTGAAAACGGCGACTGGGTGGTGGCACAACTTAAAACGCACCCGTTGCGAGATGACCGTTTTTTCTTCGCTCAAGTGACTCAATTTATCTGTAAAGCGGATGACCATTTTGCTCCTTGGTGGGTAACATTGGCCCGCCATGAACAGCCTCGAGAGCCTGTCGCAAACGAAAAAAGCTATGAACTGCATGATCAGATTGAACGTGAAGATCTTACTCATCTCTACTTTACGACTATCGACAGTGCCAGCACCAAAGATATGGACGACGCGTTGTATGTGGAGCCGCTTAACGAAAACGGCACACAAACAGGTTGGCGTTTGGTGGTGGCGATTGCCGATCCGACAGCTTACATTCCTGAGCAATCCGCGATTGAAAAAGCCGCTCGCCAACGTTGTTTCACCAACTATCTCCCTGGTTTTAACATTCCGATGTTACCGCGAGAACTGTCTGATGATCTTTGTTCTCTCGTACCGAATGAAAAACGTCCAGCGTTAGTCGGCTATATCGATATCGATTTACAAGGCAATGTGATTGGCGAAACGCGCTTTGTGTCGGCGTGGGTCGAATCCAAAGCTCGTCTTGTTTATAATGAAGTGTCCGATTATCTTGAAAAAGTCGAAAATCACTGGACACCTGATTGTGCCGAAACGGAACAGCAGATCAACCGGCTACATCAATTCACCTTAGCTCGTATCGACTGGCGCAGTAAAAATGCATTGTTATTTAAAGATCGTGCCGACTATAGTTTTGAACTTGAAGAAAATGGTAAAGTAAAAGCCATTCATATCGAGTACCGTCGCATTGCAAATCAAATGATCGAAGAATCGATGATCATTGCCAATATCTGTGCTGCACAATTCTTGGACAAGCACGCTCACACCGGCGTATTCAGCACTCACGCAGGATTTGATAGCAAAAATTTAGAGCCGGCTCGTAAGTTTTTATTGGATACCTTAGCGACCGACGAAAACCGTGAAACTCTGTCTGAACGCTATTCACCTGAACGTTTAAGCAGCTTAGAAGGCTACTGTGAAATGCGTTATGATATTGAGCAGTTCCCTGAAAACTTTTTGGAAATGCGTTTACGCCGCTATTTGACCTTTGCCGAATTTAAAGCCACATCTGCACCGCATTTAGGCTTAGGTATTAGCCATTATGCGACTTGGACATCACCGATCCGTAAATATGGTGATATGGTCAACCACCGTTTAATCAAACAAGTGTTGGCAAACCAAACGGCTAACCCTGTGGAAGAAAGTATTTTGGCTCGCCTACAAGAAGCCCGTAAGCAAAACCGAATGGTTGAACGAGATATTGCCGACTGGCTCTATGCCCGTTATCTTGCGCCTATGGTTGAGCAAAATGTCGAATTTGACGGTGAAATCCACGATGTCTCTCGTAGTGGTTTGCGAGTAAAAGTGATAGAAAACGGTGCGTCGATTTTCGTGCCGTTCTCCACATTGCACAATAACAAAGAAGAGATGTTGTTCAGCCCTGAAGATCTCGCTCTTTATATCAAAGGTGAAAAAGCTTACCAAATCGGACAAACAGTGCGCGTGAAACTTAAAGAAGTACGAATGGAAACCAGATCGGTTGTGGGTGAATTGGTTATTTAAATGATAACAAGCGGTTAGATTTTTGCATTTTTTTGCAAAATCTAACCAATATAAAGGATCTATCATGATACAAAGTATTGGACAAATTATGCTCTATATGAGCAACCCGAAACAAGCCCTGCAGTTTTGGTGTGAAAAAATAGGATTTCAATTGATTGAAAGCTTTAATGCTATTGGCGCTGAATCTTATGTAATTGCCCCCACAAAAGAAAGTGATGTACAGTTTGTGATTCACGATAAAAACATTATCGCTAAATTCCAACCCGAACTGAATTTATTACCACCCTCTATTTTATTAAGAAGCAGTAACTTACAAGAAACTTATACGAATCTTAAAAATAAAGGTGTTTTTGTGAATGAAATTCAAGATATGGGGAATTTTTTCGTCTGTAATTTTAAAGACGAAGAAGGCAATTACTTTGCGATAAAACAAGATAAATAAAAGGTTTAATCTATGGCAACCTACATTATTGGCGATTTACACGGCTGTTTCGAAGAATTTCAATTACTGCTCAAACAAGCGAATTTCGACCCAAGCCAAGACGAACTTTGGCTCACGGGAGATTTAGTTGCCCGTGGTGATGACTCTCTCTCTTGCTTACGCTATGTCAAATCACTCGGTGAAAAAGCAACTGTCGTTCTAGGCAACCATGATTTACACTTGCTTTCCACACTACAAGGCATTAAATCGGTGAAACCGAAAGATAAGGTTGATGCGATATTTCAAGCGGAAGATCGCGAAGATTTGCAAAATTGGCTGCGAAACCGACCGCTTGTCGCACAACATCCGCAGCATAAATTCATCCTCGTTCATGCCGGAATTAGCCCTGAATGGGATTTGGCAACCACATTGGCGTGTGCAAAGGAAGTCGAGGCAGTTTTGCAAAGCGATCATTACACCGATTTTCTACGCCAAATGTATGATAGTCTGCCGGATCGTTGGTCTGATTCGCTAACGGGAATTGCCCGTTGGCGTTACACCACCAATGTCCTGACCCGAATGCGCTTTTGTTACACGGACAACCGATTGGATTTTGATTGCAAATTACCGGTGGAAGAAGCCCCTGCAGTACTTAAACCTTGGTTTGAATTAGAAAATCCGCTGTTTAAAGAACGAAATATCATTTTCGGTCATTGGGCAAGCTTAATCGGCTATCCGAC
>NZ_JBGXYA010000004.1:0-40683 GCF_041814905.1 Glaesserella sp.
ACACCACGACAATCAACGTGATTAACGCGATAATCGACCGTTGGTCGATTAAAAATTTAGTGAGGTTAAACGATTTATTCATTTGCAAATTTCCTATGAGATCTGACCGCTTGTTTTACCGATTGCCGCCGCCAATAATTTCTCTTGCGTCGCTTCTTGACGGGTAAATTCACCGCTGATTCTCCCTTCCCGCATCACTAAAATACGATCGGACATTCCCAAGACTTCCGGCATATCGGACGACACTAAAATGATACTAAGCCCTTCCGCTTTAAATTTATTGATCAGTTGATAGATTTCTTTTTTTGCCCCGACATCGACACCTCGGGTCGGCTCATCTAAAATCAGCACATTCGGACGGGTCATTAAACCTTTGGCAATCGCCACTTTTTGCTGATTTCCGCCGGAAAGTTCTCCGATAATTTTTTCGGCATTGGGGGTTTTGATATTAAACAGCTCAATAAAATCCGTGACGACCATATTCTCTCGAACTTTATCAATTCGTCCGTAGCGGGAAAATTGCTCTAATGCGGTCAAGGACATATTCTCTTTCACCGACATACCTAGCACTAAACCGTCACCCTTACGGTCTTCGGAAATATAGACAATGCCGTTATCTAATCCATTTTGAGCAGTCTGGTTATGAATCTCTTTGCCATCTAATTTGACTGAACCCGATGTACGCGGCAATGCCCCGTAAAGTACTTTCATCAACTCGGTTCTACCGGCACCCATTAACCCTGAAACGCCGAGAATTTCGCCTTTTTTCAGGTTGAATGAGATTTGATGAACACCGCTTCCCGTCAAATTATTGACTTCAAGGCGCACACTGCCTTGATCGGTGTCGATATGCGGATATTGTTCTTCCAATTTTCGTCCGACCATCATTTCAATTAACTGATCTTCGTTTAAATCAGCAACGGCTTTTTCACCAATAAATTGCCCGTCACGCAAAACAGTCACATCATCACAAATTTGGAAAATTTCTTTAATACGGTGGGAAATATAGACAATGCCACGACCTTCCGCTTTCAACTCACGAATCACCGCAAACAGCGCTTCGGTTTCCGTATCCGTCAGCGCATCCGTCGGCTCATCCATGACAATCACTTTGGATTCAAAACTCAAGGCTTTCGCAATTTCTACCATTTGTCGTTCGCCGATAGAAAGCTCACCAGCAAGAAGTTTACTGGAATGGCGAACACCAAGGCGAGCTAACAAGCGGTCGGATTCCGCATACATTTTACGCCAATCAATCCCGCCCCAAGGGTGTGTAAATTCACGACCAAGAAAGATATTTTCGGCAATCGACAAGTTCCCCAAAATATTCAGCTCTTGATGAATAATACTTAACCCAGCTTCTTGAGAGGCTTTTGGATTAGCAAATTTCACCGCTTGTCCAAGATATTCAATCGTACCAGCATCACGATGATAAATTCCGGTCAGAATTTTCATTAAGGTGGATTTACCCGCACCATTCTCCCCCATTAACGCCATTGCTCTACCGGCATAGACATTCAAGCAAGCATTTTTAAGCGCCTGAACACCGGGAAAGGCTTTATCTATTCCGCTAATTTTGAGTAAGGTTTTCATCATATCCACCTAAAACGGTACGCCCGAATAGAGAATGACATTGGCATACGGACTACATTCTCCCGTTCTAACGACAGCTTTGGCATGATTGCTTTGCTGTTTAAAGTCCTGATGAGGCACGTAGAGAATATCAATAGGCTTATTTTGTTGTTGAGCGGTTTGATTAATGAGAGTTAATAATTGTTGTTCAATGTGAGGGTTATGTATTTTGATTTCTTCCGCTAATAGAATTTTTTCAATAAAGAGTTCGCTTAACACCGCTTGTAAAGTCGAAAGAAAGTCCGGAATACCTTGCGTTAAGGCTAGATCAATACAGTGCTGTTCGGCGGGAATCGGTAAACCCGCATCACAAATGGTTAATCCGTCAGTATGTCCCATTGTGGCAATCACATGAGAAAGTTGAGCATTTAAGATTGTTGTCTTTTTCATCACAAACCCTCCTTAAAAAATCATCGAAACGTTTCGATAACTAAAAGAGTAGAAAAGATTGTCTAAAAAAACAACTGACTTTTATTAAAAGTGTGATGAGGTTCAAAAAATAAAGCGATTCGTTGTAAACAAATCGCTTATCATCAATAAACTTAGAAAGCTAAAACCTGCTTCACAATATCGTCCGCGGTCAGTTCATATTCTTTCATTAAGAAATCTAAGGTGCCGACTTGTCCGTAGCGCTGTTTTATTCCGATTCGTCGTAGCGGTGTAGGACAATGTTCGCATAACACTTCGGCAACCGCCGAACCCAAACCGTTATGGATACTGTGATTTTCACAGGTGACGACTTTGCCCGTTAATTCGGCAAAGCGGATAATACATTCCCGATCGATCGGTTTTAGCGTGAACATATCGATGACGGAAGCTTCAATACCTTGTTTTTCAAGAATATCAGCCGCTTTCAACGCTTCAGCAACCATAATACCGTTAGCAATTAATGTGACGTCTTTCCCTTCACGCAATACCTTAGCTTTACCGATGGTAAAAGATTCTCCTTCCTGATAAATCTTTACTGCTTTTTTACGGATGGTTCTGACCCAATAAAACCCGTTCAACTCAGCTAACTGCTTCACCATATTTTCCATCATGGTACCGTCCGTCACTTCCAATACCGTAGCATTGGCAAGCCCGCGTACAATCCCCATATCTTCGAAAGACATGTGCGTTCCGCCGTTATGTACCGCCGTTACGCCAGAGTCCGAAGCAATCACTTTGACATTCGATCGCTGATAGTCCAGCGACATAAAAAGTTGATCAAAACAGCGACGGCTGGCAAAAGCGGTAAACGAATGGACAAACGGAATATGCCCGGCAATCGACAATCCGGCAGCCATACCGACAACATTTGCTTCCATAATCCCGCAGTTAATCACTTGATTCGGCAGCTGTTTCTGTACCTTATCCATCGTCAAACAGCTCATTAAATCCGCTTCCAATTGAATAACAAGCGGGTTGTTTTGCATAATATTTTGCAAAGTATCGGCATAGATTTTGCGCATTTCAAATTCATCATAAACGAGCATTTTCCGCCTCCAATACCTCAATGGCACGATTGATTTCCCTACGAATCTCTTCCGTCAAACGTAAATGGTGACAATTCGGCAAATCTTCCAAATAAGGTACGCCTTGTCCTTTCACGCTATCCAAAATCACCACTAACGGTTTGCCTTTCGGCGATTCGCTTAAAACATGGTAGAGCTGCTGAATGTCGTCACCTTTAACGGTGACGACCCGAAAACCAAATGCCGTAAACTTATCCGACAGATCAAACGGATGAATGATGTCGGTTAAATTTCCGTCTAATTGCTGTTTATTAAAATCAACTAAAAGACACAAATGAGTTAGCCGCCTGTGCGCAATAAACTGAAATGCCTCCCAACATTGCCCTTCGTTTAATTCACCGTCACCGACAATGCAAAAGGTTCGATTCGGTAAACCGCGTAATTGATGGGAAAGGGCAATGCCTGCGGCAATCGACACTCCTTGCCCGAGCGAACCTGTGGTTGCATCAACGCCCAATGTTTTCAGTCTGTCCGGATGGCTGGGCAATAATGTACCGTTTTGGTTTAACGTGAGCAATTGCTCCACCGGAAAATAACCTTTCAATGCCAAAGTGGCATAAAGTGCCGGTCCGCCATGCCCTTTCGATAGCACAAAGTAATCTCTTTCCTGCCATTGCGGATTTTTCGGATCAACCTTCATCACTGCGCCGTAAAGCACCGCCAAGGCTTCGACAATGGATAAGCTACCGCCGAAATGCCCGAAACCTAAATGCGATAAGCTTTTTAAGGTTTCAATTCGAATTTGGTTGGCAAATGTTTTAAGCCGTTGTTCGTCCATGGCTAAGACTCCGTTTTATCCGATTTTTTCGCCACGTAATTATGTACAACCAATAATGCGAAAATACCGATAATCACTGCCGTAATCACATCTTTAGATAAATATTGAGCCATATAACCGAGCACAATACCGACCCCACCGAAGTCTGAATCCGAGAAAGTTGTATTGGCAAAGCCTAAAGAACCTAATACCGGTAATAAAAAGACCGGTAAGAAAGTAATTAATAACCCGTGGGCAAACGCGCCTAAAATTGCGCCTCTACGACCGCCGGTCGCATTACCGAATACACCTGCCGTTGCGCCGCAAAAGAAGTGAGGAACCACTCCCGGTAAAATAAGTACCCAATTCAATTGCCCTAATAATGCAAGACCGACAATACCGCCTGCAAAACTGGATAAGAAACCGACAAGTACTGCATTTGGCGCGTACGGGAAGACAATAGGGCAATCCAAAGCTGGCTTCGCATCCGGAACTAATTTTTCGGAGAAACCGGTAAATGCCGGCACGATTTCCGCCAAAATTAAACGCACACCTTGTAAAATAATGAAGACACCGGCGGCAAAAGTGATTGCTTGAATAATTGCATAGACCAAATAATTTTGTCCGTTACTAAACTGTTGTTCGACGTAAGTATTACCGGATGCCAAGGCAAGAATAAGATAAATCACCATCATAGTGAGGGAAATGGAAATGGAGCTGTCACGTAAAAAGCTTAAGTTTTTCGGTAAATTCATTTCTTCGGTTGATTTTGAACCTTTACCGACCGCTTGTCCGATCGCAGCCGACAATACGTACCCTAACGTACCAAAGTGACCGAAACCGACATCATTACTGCCGGTCACTTTCCGCATATAACGCTGAATGATTGCCGGGAAAAATGCCATCACCAAACCGAGAGCAAGCGATCCGACCAACACTAATTGTACGCCTTCAAAACCGACGACCGTCAAAATGATTCCGATCATACATGCCATGTAAAACGTATGGTGACCGGTTAAAAAGATATATTTCATCCGCGTAAAGCGTGCAACCAAAATATTCGCCACCATCCCGAACGCCATAATTAATGCGGTTGCCGTACCGTATTTTTCAATTGCCATGGAGACAATCGCTTCATTATTCGGGATGATCCCTTGTACGTTGAACGCATGTTCAAACATGCCGCCAAGCGGGTTTAGCGATCCGACCAATACGCCGGCACCGCCGCCTAATACGATAAAGCCTAAAATCGTTTTAACCGTACCTTTAATCACATCCGGCAATGATTTCTTTTGTGTCAACAGCCCGATTAATGCGATAAGACCGACTAAAATTGAAGGTACTTTTAAAATATCAAGGATAAAAAAGAGTAAACCGTCCATATAACCACCCCGCTAACGATTAAAATAAGCGCTTAATTTCTCTTCAAATTCAGCGACACTGACTAAATTTTTCACGACAACAATACGATCAGACGGAATACTACTACTTTCCGCAATGTCTTTTGCCATCACAAAGAGATCCGCATCATCCAATGTTACCGAAGCCAAATCGGTATGGTTTACCTCGGCATCTACACCTATTTTTGCCAATGCTTTTTTGATGTTCATTTCCATCATAAAGCTACTACCCAAACCGGAACCGCACACAGCCATAATTTTCATAAACAATCTCTCCCAGATAAAAAAATAGTTAAAATAGCTTCATTACAAAATGAAACCGAAACGACTGTAGAAAGAAATGTATGTACTATCAACAAATAAAGTTCAAAAATGTGACAGTCGTAACATTTTTTGTGCCGATAAGGATAAAAAAGAGTAAATCTAAAAGGATTCGCGTTGGATAAGTTCCGGGGTTAACTGAATAGTTTCTACCGCTTGTTCGGGATGGCGTATACGGGAAATCAGACGTTCAACCGCATGTTTGGCCAAACGTGCTTTCGGTTGGTGAATAGTAGAAAGGGGCGGAGAAAGGTATTGAGATAACTCAATGTTATCGTAGCCGATCACGGCAATATCCTGCGGAATACGCAGTCCGGCGCGCCAAATCGCTTGATAAGCGCCGATTGCAATACTGTCACTCATTGCAAAAACCGCTTTCGGGCGGTGCGGTAAAGCAAGCAATTTTTCCATTGCCGTTAAACCGCCTTCATAATGGAACCGGCTTTCGATGATCCATTCCGAACGAATTTGCAAATTATTCTCCGAAAGTGACCGCTTGTAACCGTTCAACCGCTTCTCGGCAAGCGGTTTGGTTAACTCGCCGGTGATGACGGCAATCTCGCGATAACCGGCATCAATAAGCGCTTTTGTCGCAAGATAACCGCCTAATTCGGAATTTTCGTGAATAATATCCGCTTTTAACGGCTGTTGCCACCAATCAATAACGACCATCGGTAAACGGAGATTATTCATAATGTACGGTTCATCCTGTTGAGGTTCAGCACACATCAATAATAAACCGTCAACCTGCTTACGCAATAAACGCTCCACATGTTGGGCTAGGGTTTGGTTGTTTCCTTCCGTGTTGACTAAAATTAGGTGATATTGGTGTTTTTCACAATAGCGTTCAACATGCCTGACGACTTCGGAAAAAAACGGATTACTGCTCGTAGTAACAAGCATACCAATCGTACTGGTTTCTTTCATTTTTAAGCTACGAGCGACAAAAGAAGGGGTGTAATTTAGCTCTTTAATCACCTTATTGACACGTAACGTTATTTCCTCGCTAACAAAACGTGAGCCGTTTACCACATGTGAAACCGTTGAAAGCGACACACCCGCAATACGGGCGATATCTTTCATTGTTGCCACAATACCTCCTTTTGCAAAAAATGATCGCGATCCGACCGCTTGTAAAAAAGAAAAAACGCTTTAACTTTAAAAGTTAAAGCGTTTTATTGATGAAATTAGCGTCTTCCCGCTTCTCTTGCTTTTGTGAGTTCGTAAACACGCAATTTGGCAATTTCTCTTGCTAATTTCGCAGTCATATCCGCTTCGTTAGTTTTACTCATGGTTTCTTCCGCTTTACGCTTCGCCGCTAAAATGCGTTGCTCGTCAAGCTCGTCACCACGAATTGCCACATCGGCAAGTACCGTAACAACGGTCGGCTGAACTTCAAGGAAACCGCCCGATACATAGATAAATTCTTCCTTATTATCTTCTAAGGTAAATTTAACCATACCCGGTTTAATCGCGGTTAATAATGGGGTGTGCCCGGCATAGACACCCAATTCCCCTTCAACCCCTGAAACCCGCACACTCGTAACCTGCCCGGAAAAAATCTTGCGATCAGCGCTAACGACAGTGAGTTCAAATGGCGTCATGTTGTTCTCCTTAGTTCAAAGAACAATTACATTTTATTGGCTCTTTCAACCACTTCGTCAATTGAACCAGCCATATAGAACGCTTGTTCCGGAATATGGTCGTATTCACCTGATAAAATGCCTTTAAAGCCACGAATGGTTTCTTTTAATGGAACAAATTTACCTGGTACACTGTTGAACACTTCTGCCACGTGGAATGGTTGTGATAAGAAACGTTCAATTTTACGCGCACGGGCAACGACCAATTTATCTTCCTCGGATAATTCATCCATACCAAGAATTGCGATGATGTCTTTTAACTCTTTATAGCGTTGAAGCGTTTTTTGTACGCCGCGCGCAACATCATAGTGCTCTTGACCGACAACAAGCGGGTCTAATTGACGTGACGTTGAATCAAGCGGGTCAATTGCCGGATAAATACCTAATGAGGCGATATTACGGCTTAATACAACCGTTGAGTCCAAGTGAGCAAAGGTTGTTGCCGGTGACGGGTCCGTTAAGTCATCCGCCGGAACATAAACCGCTTGAACCGAGGTGATAGAACCTTTTTTGGTTGAAGTGATACGCTCTTGAAGTACACCCATCTCTTCTGCAAGCGTCGGCTGATAACCTACCGCAGACGGCATACGACCTAATAACGCAGATACTTCCGTACCAGCAAGGGTATAACGATAGATGTTATCTACGAAAAATAACACGTCACGACCTTCGTCACGGAATTTTTCCGCCATTGTTAAGCCGGTTAACGCAACACGTAAACGGTTACCCGGTGGCTCATTCATCTGACCATAAACCAGTGATACTTTGTCTAATACGTTAGAGTCTTTCATCTCGTGGTAGAAGTCGTTACCTTCACGTGTACGCTCACCAACACCTGCGAACACAGAGTAACCTGAGTGCTCGATTGCGATGTTACGGATTAACTCCATCATATTAACGGTTTTACCTACGCCGGCACCACCGAATAAACCAACTTTACCCCCTTTAGCAAACGGCGCGATCAAGTCGATAACTTTGATCCCGGTTTCTAAAAGTTCTGTGCTGTTAGCTTGATCTTCATAACTTGGTGCTGCACGGTGAATCGTCCAACGCTCTTCTTCACCGATAGGACCCGCTTCATCAATCGGCTCACCTAATACGTTCATAATACGACCAAGCGTTTTCGTACCTACCGGTACTTCAATCGCTTTATTCGTATTTTCAACTTTTAAACCACGTTTTAAACCATCAGATGTACCAAGAGCGATACAGCGTACTACACCACCGCCTAATTGTTGTTGAACTTCAAGGGTTAAACCTGTTTCAACTTTCAATGCATCATAAACTTTTGGTACTGCATCTTGTGGAAACTCAACATCGATTACCGCACCGATGATTTGTACAATTTTTCCCGTTGCCATTACCGTTCCTCTATTCGTTGTTAAATTGCTGCGGCACCCGCGACAATTTCATTTAATTCATTCGTAATACTTGCTTGGCGTGCTTTGTTATACACCAACTGTAAGTCATTAATTAAATTACCTGCATTATCAGTTGCTGCTTTCATTGCTACCATCCGAGCCGCTTGTTCAGACGCAAGATTATCCACTACCGCTTGATACACTTGAGCTTCTAAATAACGTATCAGTAAGCTCTTCAATAATAATTTTGGATCCGGCTCATAAATATATTCCCATGAACCGTCTGATTCTAAATCATCATCTTCAAGTATAGGTAAAGGAAGTAACTTTTGTACGACCGGTTTTTGTGACATCGTATTGATGAAGCGATTATAAACCACATAAACCTCATCAACTTCACCCTTCCGGAACCGTTCAATCATTCCGCCGACAATACCGACAATCCGCTCGGCTTCCGGTGCATCACCTAATCCGGAGATTTGTGCGGCAATTTCAATTCCCAAATTTGAGAAGAAACTGATTGATTTACTTCCGATTAAACCGACTCGTGTTTTAACGCCTTTTTCTTCTTGTATCTTAAATTCATTAAGCACTGCTTTAAATAAATTTACGTTTAAACCACCGCATAAGCCACGGTCAGTCGAAACAACAAGATATCCCACTTTTTTCACTTCTCTCGGGGTTAAAAAAGGGTGTTTATAACCAATACTTCCTTTGGCGATATGGCTTATTACCTTACGAATGGTATCCGAATACGGACGGGAAGCAGACATTCTTTCTTGCGTTCTACGCATTTTAGACGCTGCAACCATCTCCATCGCTTTAGTAATTTTTTGCGTATTACGAACACTTGCAATTTTAGTTCTAATCTCTTTAGCACCTGCCATATTATTTCTCCGCTAAAGTAGAATTACCACGCACTGTTCTTTTTGAAACTATCCAAAATCTCGACTAATTTATCTTTAATAGAGTCATTATAATTGCCTGATTTTGTTAATTCTTTCATAAATTCCGCATAATTTGCATTAGCGTAATCTAAAAGATTTGCTTCAAATGAACCGATACGCTCAACTTCAACATCATCTAAATAACCAAATTCAGCAGCAGCTAATGATAACGCTAATTGTGCAACTGACATTGGAGAGAATTGTTTCTGTTTAAGTAATTCTGTTACTTTTTGACCGCGAGAAAGTTGTTTGCGCGTTGCATCATCTAAGTCTGAAGCAAACTGTGCAAATGCAGCTAATTCACGATATTGTGCAAGTGCAGTACGAATACCACCGGCTAATTTTTTAACTACTTTGGTTTGTGCTGAACCACCAACACGAGAAACCGAAATACCCGGGTTAACCGCCGGACGAATACCTGCGTTAAAGAAACTGGTTTCCAAGAAAATTTGACCATCGGTAATTGAAATTACGTTGGTCGGAACGAATGCAGAAACGTCACCCGCTTGAGTTTCAATAATTGGTAATGCCGTTAAAGAACCGGTTTGACCTTTTACTGCACCGTTAGTGAAACGTTCTACATAATCTGCATTTACACGCGCTGCACGCTCAAGTAAACGAGAATGTAAGTAGAATACGTCTCCCGGATATGCTTCACGACCTGGCGGACGACGCAATAATAATGAAATTTGACGATAAGCAACCGCTTGCTTAGATAAATCATCATAAACGATTAATGCATCTTCACCGCGATCACGGAAATATTCACCCATTGCACAACCTGCATAAGGCGCAAGATATTGCAATGCTGCCGACTCTGATGCACTCGCCACAACAACGATAGTATTTTGTAACGCACCGTGTTCTTCCAATTTACGCACTACGTTGGAAATAGTTGAGGCTTTTTGACCGATAGCCACATAGATACATTTAATACCCGAATCACGTTGGTTAATAATTGCATCTATCGCCAATGCGGTTTTACCTGTTTGACGGTCACCGATGATCAACTCACGCTGACCACGACCGATTGGCACCATGGAGTCAACGGCTTTATAACCGGTTTGTACAGGTTGATCGACCGATTGACGATCGATAACGCCTGGTGCAATCACTTCAACCGGAGAAAAACCGTCATTGTCAATTTCACCTTTACCGTCGATTGGTTGACCTAATGTATTAACGACTCGGCCTAATAATCCGCGACCGACCGGCACTTCTAAAATACGACCGGTACATTTTACTTCCATTCCTTCTGCTAAATCCGCATAAGGCCCCATCACTACCGCACCGACCGAATCTCTTTCTAAGTTTAATGCAATCGCATAACGATTGCCCGGCAATGCAATCATTTCACCTTGCATTACATCCGTTAAGCCATGGATACGAATAACTCCATCACTTACTGAAACGATTGTCCCTGTACTATGTGCTTCACTGACCACATTGAACTGTGCAATACGTTTTTTAATCAATTCACTAATTTCTGTAGAATTTAGTTGCATTTTCTATTCCTCTTACAAGCACAACTCTTGACTCAAACGGTTTAGCTGACCACGGCTGCTTCCATCAATTACAATATCACCATAGCGAACGACAACCCCGGCAATTAAAGATTTATCTACTTGAGATACGATACGAACTTTACCGTTAAGTCGTTTAGTCATAGCATCTGTAATTTTCGTTTCTTGCGCTTTAGTGAGTTTAGTTGCGGAAGTAACGATAACTTCCGTAATCGCTTCATGTTCCGCTCTAAATTCAAGAAAAGCTTTTAACACTGAAGGCAAAGCGCCTAAACGCTTATTTTCAGCCATTATTCGAATGAAATTTTGCCCATATTGATCAAGTTGGTCGGCACAAATTGCAATAAAAGTATCCACAATTTTCGTTGCTGAAAAAGAAGAATCGATTAATTCCGCTACCTCATCATTCTCGGCAACCAATGCAGAAAACTGTAGCATTTCCTGCCATTTATCCAGCTGACCTTGTTCTAAAGCAAAATCAAAAGCTGCTTTAGCATAGGGGCGAGCTACTGTAGTTAATTCTGACATCTGCCCCCCTCAATTATAATTCTGCAACTAGCTTATCAATAATGTCATTGTTTGCCGCAGCATCAACCGTACGACCCACAATTTTCTCCGCACCGGCAACCGCCAATGCAGCCACTTTTTGACGAAGCTCTTCTTGAACACGTTTACGCTCATTCTCAATTTCGGCATAACCCTGTTCAATAATTTTCGCTTTTTCAGCTTCTGCTTCCGCTTGGACAGAATCTAAAATTTCATTGCGACGTTTTGTTGCTAAATCAATGATATGTTGCGCTTCCTCACGAGCTTTAGCGAGTTCTTGCTCGACTAAAACTTTAGTATCAGCTTGTTCTTGCTTGGCTTTCTCAGCACTTGCAAGAGCGTCTGCAATATTTGCCTGACGCGTTTCAATCGCTTTAATTAGCGGCGGCCATACATATTTCATGCAGAACCACACAAAAAGTGAGAACGCAATCAGTTGGCCTATTAGTGTTGCATTTAAATTCACAACGCCCTCCTCGAAGTCGGTTAAGTTACCTTAAAGTAACTACGGTTGAGCAAATCCGACTTATTTCAATAAATCAATGAACGGGTTTGCGAAAATGAAAAGTAATGAAATACCTACAGCAATCATTGCAATCGCATCGAGAAGACCTGCAACAATAAACATTTTAGTTTGTAAGCTACTTGCAAGTTCAGGCTGGCGAGCTGAAGACTCTAAGAATTTACCGCCTAAAATAGCAAAACCGATTGCTGTACCAAGTGCAGCAAAAGCAAGTAGAATTGACGCACCAATAATTGTTGCTGTAATTACAGTTTCCATAATGTTCTCCATTAAGATTGAGGAAATTAGCCAAAGGCTAGGGTTAATAAAAAAGTTAAATAAACAAAACAAGCGGTCGGTTTCCCACAAAAATTTGCAAATAAATAACCGCTTATTAATCTATTTTGTTTAGTGATCCGCTTTATTGTAAGCGATACTCAAGTAAACAATCGTTAGCATCATAAAGATAAAAGCTTGTAGCGTAATAATCAAAATATGGAAAATCGCCCAAGCTAAATGTAACGGCAATCCCAATGCTTGTAAGAAGAAATTGTCAGCCATATACATTACTGCGATCAAGATAAAGATTAACTCACCCGCATACATATTACCGAATAAACGGAATGCCAAAGAAATCGGTTTCGCTAACAAGGTTACCATTTCAAGCACAAAGTTCACCGGAATAAACGCCCAGTGGTTAAACGGATGAAGTGTGTACTCTTTAACAAAACCGGAAAAACCTTTCGATTTAATCGTGTAGAAAATAATTAAACAGAACACGCAGATAGCCATACCCAGCGTTGCACTGATATCAGCCGTCGGCACCGCACGTAAATAATCAATACCTAGCATCGCAGCAAATTGGGGTGGGAAGTCAACCGGGATTAAGTCAATGGCATTCATTAAAAACACCCAACAAAATACGGTTATGGCGAGCGGCGCAATAACATCACGAGATCCGTGAAAGTTATCTTTAACCAATCCGTTCACCCACTCAATGATTATTTCAACAAAACATTGAAATTTACCGGGTACGCCCACGGTTGCTTTTTTAGCAGTACGGTAAAAGAAAAATAAAAAGATAACGCCAGCTAAGACGGAAAAGAAAAGCGTATCTAAATGCACATTCCAAAAACCGTCACCCGTTGTAAGGAATGATAAATGGTGACTAATATAGTCAGCCGTTGTTTGACCAGCCATAGTTTATCCCTTTGATATTAAAAGAAACTTATTTTGCTCGTACCTTTAAGAAAACAGGCAACAAGCTATTAAATAACAGAATAAAAAAATATCCGATGAAGAAGGAAATATAATTCATAGCAGCGTAAAATTTAAAGAAAGCAACAATCAAAATGATAGTTGCTAACCATTTTAGCCCTTCTCCTTGATAAAAAACGCTCATTTTATGAGTATTTATTGATGTATTTCTAAAAAACATCCAATAAACAAACAGGCAATGGGGTAAAAAGCTTGCAAAACACCCTGCAATGAAAGAAAAAGCACTGTTTTTCTCTAGCCACAAAGCAATGACCACAGTCAATACACAAAAAGCTATTAATTCTAAACTTAACGTTTTGCGGTAAAGCTGTTTTGTCTGATTTATTACAGCAGACATTTTACCTCTTTGCTCAAAATTCAATCAAATAGTAAACGATTGCGACGCTGTAAAATGAACGTAAAGTTATGCAATCAAAAACTTTTGAATTATACGCAGATTGGAGCATTATTCCAACCTATATCACAAAGAAAAAGTGTGGATTACTTAACACTTTTATCATTTTTTTTAACAATTGATAGTTTTATAATCAAAAATAGCTGAAATCAGCATAACTTACACTAAAAACTATGCATTATTCTGCTTTTTTAATACAACCAAATGTCGCTCACCGACAAGATCAGGCACATCCAATTTAATTGAATTGACTAACAGGATCGTTTTTTTGATTTCATCCACTTCTCGCTGAGAATAAACCCCTTTTAATGCATAGAAGTGACCATTTACATTCGGTAAGTGATAACACCAATCAACCATGTCATTTAACGAAGCAAAAGCTCGGCTTAAGACGCCGTCAAATTCCATTTCTTGATATTCTTCAACACGACTAAGCACTGGCGTTACATTAGTAAGCCCTAGCTCACGTATTACATTTTTAATAAAAGTAATACGCTTTCCAAGGCTATCAAGCAGCACAAACTGTTTATCCGGATTTACAATTGCAAGCGGAATCCCCGGCAACCCCGGACCTGTTCCAACATCAATAAAGGTTTCCCCTTGTAAATGTTTACTCACGACTAAACTATCCATAATATGCTTAACCAACATATCATTCGGATCACGTACCGATGTTAAATTATAGGCCTTATTCCATTTGTCTAACAATTTAACAAAATTAACCAGTTGCTGTTTTTGTTTGTCTTCTAAGAGAATATCCGCCTGAGTTAACAAGCGGTCTAATTTGGCTAACATTTTGCAAATTCCTTTAAATTTCGCCCCGTTTTAACATGCCTTGCTTTTTGAGCGATACCAGTAAGATCGAAATCGCAGCCGGCGTAATACCTGAAATACGCGAAGCCTGACCGATTGAAGCCGGACGGTGTTGCATTAATTTAGCGCGTACTTCATTGGATAAGCTATCCACCTTACTATAATCAAATTCAGCCGGAATCAAGGTATTCTCATGGCGTTTATGACGTTCAATCTCTTGATATTGGTGTTCGATATAACCTTGGTACTTAATCGCAATCTCAACCTGTTCCGCCGCTTGTTTATCTTCTAACGCCGGAGCAAACAGTTCTATTTGAGTTAATGCTTCATAAGTGACTTCCGGACGGCGCAATAAATCTTCACCACTTGCTTCGCGCACTAACGGGCTGTTTAATAAGCTATTCACTTGCTCGATATTTTCCATCTGCACGTGTGCCCAAATTTGTTTTAAACGCTCACGTTCTTTCTCAATGTTTTCCATTTTTTGATTAAAACGCGCCCAACGAACTTCATCGATTAAGCCTAATCGATAAGCAATCGGGGTTAAACGGATGTCGGCATTATCTTCACGTAGCAATAAACGGTATTCCGCACGAGAAGTAAATACACGGTAAGGTTCTTTCGTACCTAATGTACATAAATCATCAACCAATACTCCCGTATACGCTAAATCACGGGTTGGAAACCAAGCTTCTTTACCCTGTACTTGTAAAGCGGCATTAATACCGGCTAATAAACCTTGTGCTGCAGCCTCTTCATAACCTGTTGTACCGTTAATTTGACCGGCAAAGAATAAACCATTAATAGCTTTAGTTTCTAACGTCTGTTTTAAATCACGCGGATCGAAATAATCATATTCGATGGCATAACCCGGTTTAATGATACGTGTATGCTCTAATCCTTTCATAGAATTCACGATGCCCATTTGTACATCAAACGGTAAACTGGTTGAAATTCCGTTCGGATAAACCTCTATTGTATTCAGCCCTTCCGGTTCTAAATAGATCTGATGGCTGTTACGATCACTAAAACGCACCACTTTATCCTCGATAGACGGGCAGTAACGCGGACCGATCCCTTCTATAATACCGGTATACATCGGGCTACGATCTAAACTGTTACGGATCAAATCGTGTGTTTGTTCATTTGTATGTGTGATGTAGCACGGAATTTGACGAGGGTGTTGATCAACCGATCCCATAAATGAGAATACCGGTAATACATCATCGCCGTGTTGCTGTGCCAATACCGAAAAATCAATCGTGCGCGCATCTAGACGTGGTGGCGTTCCTGTTTTTAATCGATCGACGCGTAAATTCAGATCACGTAAGCGATCCGCTAACATGGTTGCTGCCGGATCACCTGCTCGACCACCGGTATAATTGTCTAAACCAATATGGATCTTGCCCGCTAAAAAGGTACCTGCGGTTAAGATCACGGTTCGTGATTTAAAGGTTAATCCCATTTTGGTTACTGCACCGACCGCACGATCGTTTTCCACTAAAATATCTACCACTTCTTGTTGGAAAATGTCCAGATTAGGTTGATTTTCTAAAGCGGTGCGTACTGCATTACGGTAAAGTACACGGTCTGCTTGCGCACGGGTTGCTCGTACGGCAGGACCTTTACTGCTATTTAAAGTACGAAATTGAATTCCAGCTTGGTCAGTCGCTGTCGCCATTAAACCACCCATAGCATCAATTTCTCTGACCAAATGACCCTTACCGATACCGCCAATTGCCGGATTACAAGACATTTGCCCCAACGTATCTACATTATGGGTTAAAAGTAGGGTTTTTAATCCCATTCGTGCCGGTGCTAATGCCGCTTCAGTCCCTGCATGTCCGCCACCGACGACGATGACATCGTATATTTCACGATAAATCATATATTGCCTTTGTTTAAAATTCAGTCTAAAAGAAAAGGCTGCTATTCTACATGAAAAAAGCGGATCTAAAAAAACCATTTCACGATCTTTTGTAGGATCGTTTAAATATAAATAATCTATTTATATAAAGATCTTTTATTATAGTTGTTATTAAGGAACACGATCTTTGAGGATAACCGAAAAAATCTTAATAATATCAATGAATTAAAATCTGATTAACTTGTACAAAGATCATAAAACGAAAGGATCTAACCTGTGTATAACTACAAAAGTTATCCACAAAGAGTCGTTTTTATAAGGTTATTCATGAATAGATCTCAAGAAATTAACAAAGAGATCTGAAGTTATCCACAATAAATTTTAAACATAATGAATAAAAAAGAGTTTTTTTGTGAGAACTATTAACAATGACTCATTCATAGCAAGGTTACAAGCGGTCTGTTTTGAGTATTTTTTTGCAAAAATATCAAAAGTTACACTGCTTATATTCGTTGATACAGAGATTACTTGGATTAAGTAGCATGAAAGCTTAAAAAAATACCCCCCAAAAGTTTAGAGATATTCACTTTTGGGGGGTTATTTAGCCTTATTCATGGTGCTAAATAGTTAGCATGGTGATTTTTCGGCTAGGTTAATTTAAATTACCATTGGTAACCCATACCGACAGCACCACCGAAATCACCGCGGGTATTCGCATTACCTTGAAGTTTTAAGATAACTTTACCGTTGTCGCTTGCACGTGAATAACCTACGGCAACTGCACCTTCATTTTTGAAAGTACCGACAGAAGCTGCAACCATCGATTTACCCGGTAAGTAAACTTGTGGTAAACCTGCCGCCGCATTCGCACCTGCGATACCTGCACGATGTTCTTTCTTATTACGATTGATATTGTTATTAATATCGCCTGTACTTTGTTTTAATTGACTAACATTAACCGCATCTGTATCTGCCGTACCTGCCGCAACATTGGTAATTTTTGCTGCAGAGCCGTCAGCTTTGGCAACTTTTACATCTCCGTCAGTGGTAGAACTGATTACCGGACCGGTGCTACCGCCTACCTGAACAGTATCAAATGTCGGAGTCATAGAGGTTGCAATTTCAACTGTTTTACCTTCGCCTGAAATAACAATGTTGTTACCGGCTGTATAGGTAACCGTTTGGTTAGAGGTCACCGTACTATTGGTATTTGCAGTATATGTTGATACGCCTGTTCCGTTTGCATCCGTAGAAATGGTCCAATTTCCGCCTGAAGCAGCTGCATTTGGGATGCTATCGATAAGATCAGTGAGTTCACTTGCAATCATATACAATTGGCTACCATTGATAGCATCGGTACTTGTTGCACTGATACGACCTGCTGCTACGTTAGTAATAGTACGTTCGTTACCTTCGGTACCAACGGATACTGTTGAATTTGCTGTTGTTCCTGCAAAGCCTGAGTAAGTTACACCGTTAACTGTTGCTTCTGTGGTATTGACTACAGCACTTGTTTGAGAATTTGCACCTAAAGCAACATCGTAAGCGTTATTAGCAACAGCTAAATTACCTACTGCTGTTGAGTTATCGGAAACTGCATTTGCATAGCCACCTACAGCAACAGTATAGTTTGAAGAAGCATTTGCATTACGACCTACAGCAACTGCCTGACCACCTGAAGCTTTAGATGATAAACCTACAGCAATGGCGGTTCCTGCCGATGCATTAGCATTTGTACCTACTGCAATCGTATTGATATCAGTTGCGGTTGCTAAACTACCAACAGCAACTGATGAAGCTCCGCTTGCGGTTGAACGGTAACCGGTTGCAATAGATTTACCGCCTGAAGCATTTGCTTGGCTACCATAGGCTGCTGCATCTTGACCGGCTGCATTAGCTAAATAACCAATAGCGTTAGCTTGAGCACCGCTTGCATTTGATAAACTTCCAATAGCTGTACTGTGAGCACCGCTTGCATTCGCTTTTGAACCGCCGGCAAATGAGCTTCTACCGCTTGCGTCTGAAGCCGGACCTACTGCTGTAGCATAGGAACCTGTTGCATTTGCATAATAACCTACAGCTGTTGAGCTACCGCCTGTCGCAACAGTACGTTCACCGACTGCGACGTTGAACGAAGTATTAAGAGCGCTTGGTAAAAAGAGATCAGAATTTGAGCCACTACCAATAGCGATATTATTACCTGCTGAAGTACCGGTCGCAGAGTTTGTACCAAGAGCAATAATATTCGAAGCTGAAATATTGCTTCCTGCTTTCTCTCCGATACCGATATTATTATAGGTTGAGCCTACAGCACTAGTTGTTGCACCACTGTTCGTAGAATTTACTCCGGCATTACGCCCGATAAAAATGTCACGAGCACCGACAGCTGTTGCATTGTCACCGATTGCAATGCTATAAGTTGCTACATCCGAAGTACTTGAATTAGTACCAACGGATGTACTGTCTATACCTGAAGCAGTCGCATTTACACCAACGGCAATAGCTCTTACGCCGCTTGCTGTTGCTGCAGTACTTGTACCTTCTACTACAACGTGATTATCTGCAGCATTTGCCGTGCCTACTACACCACCTATTGTTAATACCACTGCTGTTGCTATTTTGGTTAAAGAGGATGATTTAGCCTTACTTTTGACGTGGGATAACTCGGAAACAACTGTCCAACTATTTGTTGCGTGATTCCAAATTACTCGGAAAATTTTGTTCATAACAACGTCCTTTTAATAAATTAATTTAAAAAATGAAAACAATATGTACTATTGGTGAATGTTAGATAAACAATACAACCTAACCGCTGGCATTATATTATGTTTTTTTAAATAAAGAATAATTACACTATGTTACAAACATCATATTTAATTAACTTTAATTATAACTTACAATTTGAAACAGTAATTTACATCAATTCTTGCTGTCTATATCCGAAATCATTAAGCAATGCTGTTTTTAAGCGCTTTTTGAGAAACTTTATATTCTTTAATTGAAAGGTATAAAATAAAATCTTTTGAAATTCCAATAGTTAAATAATCATTAAAACATATAGTTTTTTATAAAAAATAAATAATTATTTATTAAAATTTTGTAAAATATTGAAAATTAAATTTAAGTTATTCTTATGTGTTACATTTAAAACACTTTTACCTATTAGTCATCGTTATGTTTATGCGGTGTATTTAATAAAAAATGCCAATCTGTAGCTAGCAGATTGGCATTTGTATTTTTATTCATTTACACTTTGTTAATTTGAGTTAAGTAATCAATAATCGGGTAAGTTTAGAGTATAAAGCGGCTTAAATCTTCGTTTTCAACGACATCATTTAAGGCTTTACCAACATATTCCGCATCAATAACGATTTTTTCCCCTGAACGCTCACTGGCATCAAAAGAAATACCGTCCATTAAACGTTCCAATACGGTATGTAAACGACGAGCCCCGATATTTTCTGTTTTTTCATTGACCCGGAAAGCCGATTCGGCAATACGGCTGATTCCATCCGGAGTAAACTCCACGTCAACGCCTTCCGTTTTCATTAATTCGCGGTATTGTAGCGTGAGAGATGCATTCGGTTCGGTTAAAATACGTTCAAAATCGTTTTTCGTTAATGATTTCAATTCGACACGAATAGGCAAACGTCCTTGCAATTCCGGTAATAAATCCGACGGACGCGCGACTTGGAAAGCCCCGGAACAAATAAATAAAATATGATCGGTTTTCACTATTCCGTGTTTGGTATTCACGGAACTGCCTTCAATAATCGGTAACAAATCACGTTGAACGCCTTCACGGGAAACATCTCCGCCACTGTATTCGCCTTTTTTACAAATCTTATCGATCTCATCGATGAATACAATACCATGCTGTTCTACCGCTTCAATGGCTTGTTGTTTAAGCTCTTCCTGATTTACCAATTTTGCCGCTTCTTCATCAATCAATACTTTAAACGCATCTTTAATTTTCATTTTGCGCTTTTTAGTTTTGTTTGGGGACATCCCTTCAAAGAGAGATTGAAGTTGAGAAGTCATTTCTTCCATGCCCGGCGGGGTCATGATCTCCACGCTCATTTGTGCCGCAATATCGACTTCAATCTCTTTATCATCCAATTGACCTTCCCGTAACTTTTTACGGAAAATTTGGCGGGTGGTTTTGCTTGTTTCCGATGATGTTTCAGAATTTCCCCACTGATCTTTTGCCGGCGGTAGTAAAATATCCAAGATACGATCTTCCGCCGCTTCTTCCGCGCGGAAACGGTTTTTCTCAACAGATTGTTGGCGGACTAATTTTACCGCTACGTCAGTTAAATCACGGATAATCGAATCCACTTCTTTACCGACATAGCCGACTTCAGTAAATTTCGTTGCTTCTACTTTAATAAACGGTGCATTGGCTAATTTTGCCAAACGGCGGGCGATTTCGGTTTTACCGACCCCAGTCGGACCAATCATTAAAATATTTTTCGGCGTGACTTCCTGACGCAGTTCTTCCGGCAACTGCATACGTCGCCAACGATTACGTAATGCAATGGCTACGGCACGTTTGGCTTCATTTTGCCCGATAATATGTGCATCTAATTCTGAAACGATTTCACGAGGTGTCATTGACATATATTTGTTCCTTGTTAAAACATATTGTTTAATAGCGTTTGTCTGTCTTTTGTTAAAAAAGCAGCAATTCCTTCTTTAGGAAGCTTGGATTTCTCCATATCCTGTTCAGAATAATCTTTCTTCAATCCACCTACAGCAGCCCAATAATTTAAATCATTATAATAGGGAGCTGTGACGTTTTTTAAAACTTGCTCATAACACTCTTGATAAGGTTCGTTAATCTTTTCTTTTAAAAGACAGATACCGATAAGGACATTGTTGTCTTTTGTTTCTTGATAGATTTCATTCATAACGGAAATCGCATTCTGATAATTTTTAAAAAAGCCAATTTGGATTGTGGAGTAAAGTTTCTTCCAATGAAGATTGTCCGGATTTTCTTTCATTTTCAGATAGATTTTTTCAGCAAAATCTTCTTTTTCTTTAGTATTTCCTAAATGAGAAATTGTGATTGAGTCTTTAACTGATTGATCGTATTCCCGTAACTTTTGTTGATGTTGTAGATAGTGATATCTACCCCATACAAATAGTAAGAAAACCGCAATCAAAGAGACAGTAAAAAATTTTTTCATCGGTATTAGATTTTATATACGTTGTCGGAGGACTTCTATTCAGCCTCGTTTCTTCAAGAAAATGCAGAAATGAGGCCTTATCAAGCCCATTGTATTTATAAAAACTATACTTCCTCAATTACGTGATTATGGTTCGAATAAATATCGATATCCCCGGCAATCTTTAAAGCTTCTGCGACGATTTCTTTAGCGGACAGATTATTTTCCGTTCTGAGTAAAGCAAGAGCAGCGGCTTTTGCATAGTTGCCGCCGGAACCTATTGCTAATACGTCCTGTTCAGGTTCGATCACATCACCGCTACCCGAAACCAGCAAAAATTCGCTTTCATTCGCCACGATCATCATCGCTTCCAATCGGCGTAATGCACGTTCGGTACGCCACTCTTTTGCCAGTTCTACCGCCGATTTCACCAAATGCCCTTGGTGCAATTCCAATTTTTTCTCAAACAGATCGCGTAAAATAAACGCATCCGCAGTCGAACCTGCAAAGCCGGTCACGACTTTATCTTTATATAAACGGCGTACTTTGCGAACCGTACCTTTTTCAATGCAGTTCCCCAAGGTTGCCTGTCCGTCACCACCGATAGCGACTTTGCCGTTGCGGCGTACACACACAATTGTAGTCATCTGAATTCCTTAATTTTCTGAAAAACTGAGCTGTATTTGAGGATAAATAGACTCAGTTTCAAGTACAAGCGGTCTGTTTTAGCAATTATTTTGCAAAAAACGGTTTGAATTTTCATTCAAACCGTTTTGATTTACATTTTACCCGCCATTCTATTTATGATTTTCTCACCTTTAATTTGGTGTATTATTGCCATTACGATATGGCCGGTAACTAAGGTAAACAGCACCCAAGCAAGTAGTCCGTGCCATTGATTACCAAGGGAAACCATCCAATCGATTTTTTCTGCCGAACTATTCATAACCTTCATACCGAAAACGTCTAACGGACCTCGTGCAGCGCCATATTGGCGAATTAATGCAACAACAGGTACGACCACCATTAAACCGTATAATGCCTTATGACCTAAAGTCACAAAAATATTTTTTGCCGGTGGCCTACGATGGCGGTTAGCGATTGCCCAAATCAAACGGATAATAATTAATCCCGTTAAAATAGTGCCGACGGATTTGTGATAAGCAATGAAAGATTTAAAGGTTTCTTCGTCCGATAAACCGGTAAAAAGCATAAAACCGAAGCAAATTGCCATTAGCCAGTGTAAAAAGCGGCTTACTGTGCCGTAGTATTGTGAATTGTCTGCTTGCATAATTGAATCTCCCAAAATGAAAAATGTTGATTATAGAAACAAAATCTTAAAAATTCCTTAACAAATTGGGTTTTTTAATAACATTCCTATCGGTTTTTGATTATCGAACAATATTTCAGCTTGATAAATGAATGCAAAAACGCCTTGTTCAACAGCTTGTTCGAACAATAACGCGTAGTGGGGATCTATCTGTTTGGCGACCTCAAAACGTTCAATACCCGTATGTAACACAGCAAACAAAATCACCGCCTGCAGCCCTTGTCGTGCAATACCGATTAATTCGCGCAAATGTTTTTGCCCGCGTTCGGTTTTAGCATCAGGAAACATTCCCACACCGTTTTCTGTTAATAAAGTCGTTGATTTTACTTCGACAAAACATTGTTGTTTATTGTTAGCCAATAAGAAATCAATTCTGCTGTTTTCCCCGCCGTATTTTTGTTCGGGCAGAATGTCATTATATTGCGCTAATTCAGGAATTCGGCGGTGAGTTAAGGCTTCATAAACCAATTGATTTGCCCGTTGCGTGTTGACACAAATAAAATGTCCGCTTGCCGTTTCGGTTAATTCCCAAGTCTGGGCGTATTTCCGTTTCATATTATTTGAAGTGGAAAACCACACGCGGGAACCCGGCTCGGCACAACCGGTCATGGCTCCGGTATTCGGGCAATGAATAGTGATCTGCTCGCCGTTCGGCAACAACACATCCGCAAGAAAACGTTTATAACGACGTAAGAAAATGCCGTCGGAAAGTGGTGGAAACCGCATATTAAATCTCGTAAAACTCTAAAGGTAAATCATCCGGATCGCGGAAAAAAGTGAAACGTTTTCCTGTCAGTTCATCAAAACGAATACCTTCGTGGGCAAGATTATGGCGGTCTAAAAAATCAATTGCCCGTTCGATATTTTCCACCCGAAAGGCTAAATGGCGTAAGCCGCAGGTTTCGGGTGAGGTAAAACGTGGCGGAGTGACGGGAAAACTGAATAATTCAATTTGTGAACCGTCGGCAAAACGCATATCCAATTTGTAACTGTCGCGGGCGGCACGATAAGTTTCTTCAATAATTTCCGCGCCTAAAATTTCCGTATAAAACCGTTTGGAAACCGCATAATCGGAGGCGATGATCGCAATATGATGAAAACCGAGAATGAGCGATTTGTTCATGGTAAGTCCTTATTAACAAACGGTCCGTTTGACAAAAAATTTTGCAAAAAATCTGTTAAATCCGACCGCTTGCGGTAGTATTGCATCTTTAAAAAAGTGATTCTAAAGAGTTTTACGTGAAAAAAACATCCCTTTATCCGCTTGCCCGATCGCATATCGACGCACCTTTTGCCAAAGGTGTATTGGCGTGGTATCAACAATACGGGCGAAAGCAATTACCTTGGCAACAAAACAAAACCTTATACCACGTTTGGTTGTCGGAAGTGATGCTACAACAAACCCAAGTTGCTACGGTGATTCCTTATTATGAACGGTTTATCCGACGTTTCCCGACGGTGATTGATTTAGCCGATGCCTCAATAGATGAAGTGTTACACCTTTGGACCGGGCTTGGTTATTACGCCAGAGCGCGCAATTTACATAAAGCGGCGCAGCAAATTCGAGATCAATTCGGTGGTGAATTTCCGACGGATTTTGAGCAAGTGCTCGCATTAAACGGCGTGGGACGAAGCACCGCCGGCGCGATATTATCATCCGTATTAAATGCGCCTCACCCGATTTTGGACGGAAATGTCAAACGGGTCCTTTCCCGATATTTTGCTGTAGAAGGTTGGAGCGGTGAAAAAGCGGTTGAAAATAAATTGTGGCAACTGACCGCTTGCACTACGCCGACCGAACAAGTGGCGGATTTTAATCAAGCTATGATGGATTTAGGTGCAATGGTTTGCACCCGTTCCAAACCGAAATGCTCACTCTGTCCGCTTGAAAAAAATTGTCAGGCAAATATAGCGCAGGCGTGGGCGGATTATCCTGCGAAAAAACCGAAAAAAACGTTACCGGAGCGCCAAAGTTATTTCTTAATCCTAAAACAAGGCTCCAAAGTGTTATTGGAAAAACGCGAAGATAAAGGTATTTGGGGAGGATTGTTCGCTTTCCCTCAATTTGAGGATTTGGCTCAGATCAAGCGGTTTGTTTCGGCACAAAATTTGCAAATTTCGCAACAATTAATCGCTTTTCGTCACACTTTTAGCCATTTTCATTTAGATATTTACCCTGTTTTAGTCGAAATTTCCGCCGATTCTGTTAAAGAAAAGTTAGGAACTTATCAAGCTTTTGTATCCTCAAACAAGGAATATTGGTATGATCTGTTACAACCTAGTGAAATCGGCTTAGCAACGCCGGTTAAACGTATTTTACAAGAATTAACATTAATGATAGGAAACCATTATGGCTCGCACAGTTTTTTGTGAATATTTAAAACAAGACGCTGAAGGTTTGGATTTTCAGCTTTATCCCGGTGAACTCGGTAAACGTATTTTTGATTCTATTAGTAAGCAAGCGTGGTCAGAATGGATTAAAAAACAGACAATGTTAGTCAATGAAAAAAAATTAAACATGATGAATCCGGAACATCGTAAACTTTTAGAAACCGAAATGGTCAATTTCTTATTTGAAGGAAAAGATGTCTTAATTGAAGGCTATGTTCCGGTTGAAGCTAAATAATTTCAGAGAATGACAATGAAAAGATTAAAAAAATTTTTGCCTTTATTACTGATTGTGCCTTTTTTGGCAGCTTGCGGCGGTAGCAGCAGTAAAAAAACATCGGTTAAAAAACCTAAACCGGATTACACCAAAGATACTAACGGTTTGGATATTTTAACCGGGCAATTTTCACGTAATATCGACCAAATTTGGGGGGTAAACGAACTATTAGTTGCCAGCCGTAAAGATTATGTGAAATATACCGACCAATTTTATACGCGCAGCCAAATCCACTTCGAAAGCGGTATGATCACCATTGAAACCCTCAGCGATCAAAACCGGTTACGTAATTCCATCATTCACACCTTGCTAATGGGATCGGATGCCTCCGGGATCGATTTATTTGCATCCGGAGACGTGCCGATTAGCAGTAATCCGTTTTTAGCCGGTCAGGTTGTTGACCAATTTGGGCGTTCGGTCACAAATATTGCGCTTGCCAATGATTTTGCCACTTATCTTATTCAGAATAAATTGAAAACCCGTCGGTTATCTAACGGACGCACGGTCACTTATGTTGATATTCAAATGGTAAATAACCATATTGAAGTTCGTGCAAGACGTTATCTTCCGCTTATTCGTCAAGCGGCGAAACGTTATCATATCGAACCGAGTTTAATTTTGGGTATTATGGAAGTGGAATCGGCATTTAACCCGTATGCGGTAAGTTATGCGAATGCGATAGGTTTAATGCAGGTTGTACCGCGTACAGCTGGGCGCGATATTTTTGCTCGTAAAGGATTCGGCGGGCAGCCGGATCGCGATTATTTATATAACCCAAGTCAAAATATTGATGCCGGTACCATGTATCTGACCATTTTACGTGATGAATATTTGGACGGTATTACGGATCCGACCGCAAAACGCTATGCCATGATTTCCGCCTATAACAGTGGTGCCGGTGCGGTATTACGTGTGTTTGACAGCGACAAATGGGAAGCGATTGATCGCATTAACAACCTTGATCCCGAAGCGATTTACCGCATTTTAACTACGGCGCATCCTTCATCACAGGCTAGAAATTATTTGGTTAAAGTGAATAAAGCACAACAAAAATACCGAAATGTTAGATAGAACGTCGCTTTTTAACCCACTTTGAGTAAAAAGCGATCTATTAAACATAATTTTTTCATTTTTTAAAAAAAACGTTTGACGAGAAGGGGTGAAATCAGCATAATGCACCCCGCAAACGACGAGTCGCCTCGATAGCTCAGTCGGTAGAGCAGGGGATTGAAAATCCCCGTGTCGGTGGTTCGATTCCGCCTCGAGGCACCATTTATTGCAAACTCTTTTCCTCCTTAGTTCAGTCGGTAGAACGGTGGACTGTTAATCCATATGTCGCAGGTTCGAGTCCCGCAGGAGGAGCCATATTCTGAAACGCTGATGAGAATATCATCAGCGTTTTTTTGTTTTCAATTCACTCCAAATTTTGTTTTTTAAGTTAAAAATGTGATCTTGCTCCAATTTTTAATATTTTTTTGAAATTTTTCTTCGCAATATGGTGAAACACAAGGTATGATTCATCTCGTCAAATAACAATAAAAAAAGATTCCTCGAATATCGTCAAGTTTTTTGCGGCATTATCTAATCAATAATGTCGCTTTTTTTATCGGGCAAAATACAGAAATCGTTAAACTGATCGACATTTGCAAAATAATCTTCAAAGCAGACCGCTTGTAAATACGAAAAACCCGCCAATCGGCGGGTTTGGTTTTTTAAAGTTTGATAAATCCGTCATAAATATGTACAGCATCGCCGGTCATATAGAGCGGGGAACCGACGCCGTTCCATTCGATTTGCAGTGAGCCGCCGGGTAAATCTACTTGTACATTTTTGTCTAGTAAGCCTTGCATAATACCGACCGCCACTGCTCCGCACGCACCGCTGCCGCAAGCCTGCGTTTCACCTGCTCCGCGTTCGAATACACGTAGTTTGATATGATTGCGGTTGACCACTTGCATAAAACCGATATTGGCACGCTCCGGAAAACGTTCGTGGTTTTCGAGTAATGGACCAAGCTCGTTTACATTTGCGGTTTTTACATCTTCTACTTGCAACACGCAATGCGGATTTCCCATTGAAACTACGCCGCAAAGTACTGTTTGAATATCGGTTCTTAAAATATAATTTTTTTCAAATTTGTTGGCATTAAACGGCACTTGTGCAGGTTCCCAAATCGGCTCGCCCATATTTACTCGAATCTGTCCGTCAGGTTTTAGGCTTAATACCATTTTCCCTTTAGCGGTGCTGACGTGAATATCTTGTTTATTGGTTAAGCCTTTTAACGTAACAAAACGTGCAAAACAGCGTGCACCGTTGCCGCATTGGGAAACTTCGCTGCCGTCGGCGTTAAATATACGGTAATGGAAATCTAAATCCGGATCGTAAGGCGGTTCAACCAACAATAATTGGTCAAAGCCGATCCCACAATGGCGATCCGACAATTTACGGATGACGTCTTCGGTTAAATAAACATTTTGCGTCACGCCGTCTACAACCATAAAGTCGTTACCGAGCCCGTGCATTTTGGAGAATTGCATATGTTTTCCTATGATTAGAATTATTTATTGATCTGGATTATAAAGCTAGTTTTTATTTGTGCTATATTGCATGCCCTTCAATAAAGATGTTTAGCCCTAAAATATTTTTGCAGTATGGGGGCTTTTTATCAAAATTACAATGGAGCAATTTATGTCTGCAATGTTTCTTTTTCAATTTGTCATTTTACTACTCTGTATTCTGATTGGTGCCCGTTTAGGCGGTATCGGTCTTGGGGTAATGGGTGGTCTTGGACTTGCTATTCTTTCTTTCGGTTTTGGTTTACAACCTGCCGGTTTACCTATTGATGTTATGTTGATGATTATGGCAGTCGTCTCTGCTGCAGCGGCGATGCAAGCTGCCGGCGGTTTAGACTATATGATCAAAATTGCCACCAATATTCTTCGTAAAAATCCAAAATATATTACTTTCATTGCACCGGCGGTTACTTGGACATTTACCGTTTTAGCCGGAACCGGTCACGTAGCCTACTCGGTATTACCGGTTATTGCGGAAGTGAGCCGCCACAACGGTGTTAGACCTGAACGCCCGCTTTCTATGGCGGTTATTGCATCACAATTTGCGATTGTGGCAAGTCCGATTGCGGCGGCTGTAGTGGCTGTGGTCGCTTATTTAGAACCACAAGGTATTCATTTGGGTGATGTGCTTATTGTTACAATGCCGGCAACGATTTTAGGTATTTTCTGCGCCTGTTTAATTGTAAATAAAATGGGTAAAGAGCTGAAAGATGACCCGAATTATCAACGTCTTTTACAAGATCCCGACTATGTAAAAGAAAATCATCCGAATACAAATCCGGATGATATTAAAATCAGCCCGACTGCAAAAACCTCGGTTGGTTTATTCTTGTTTGGTGCATTGTTAGTCGTTTTAATGGGTGCGATACCATCATTACGCCCTGCATTTGACGGTAAACCGATGGGTATGGCGCACACAATTGAAATTGTGATGTTATCTGTTGGCGCATTGATTATCTTAATCTGTAAACCTAACGGTAATGCGATTACGCAAGGTTCGGTATTCCATGCCGGTATGCGTGCGGTGATTGCGATTTTCGGTATTGCATGGGTCGGCGACACGTTAATGCAAGCTCACATGACGGAAGTAAAAGAGATGGTTTCAGGTTTAGTTGAAACAGCGCCTTGGGCATTTGCTTTTGCGTTATTTATCTTGTCTATTTTAGTAAATAGCCAAGGTGCAACCGTCGCAACACTTTTCCCTGTTGCGGTCGCATTAGGTATTCCGGCTCCGATTTTGATTGGGGTGTTCGTTGCGGTAAACGGCTATTTCTTTATTCCGAATTATGGTCCGATTATTGCCACTATCGATTTTGATACCACCGGGACAACCAAAATCGGTAAGTATATTTTTAACCATAGCTTTATGATTCCGGGCTTATTGAGCATGGCATTTTGTTTAGCTTTCGGTTTATTGTTTGCGAACATTTTCCTCTGATTTGACAAATTACGGGAGTAATACACATACAAGCGGTCGGTTTTTCACTATTTTTTGCAAAACCGACCGTTTCATTTTTTTGAAGTATTTTTATACTTTTTAGAGTAATATCCCTATAACGACTATTTACGGAGGTATATTCAATGAGAAATAAATTATCTCTTTCATTGTTAGTATTTATAGGTTATATCCCTTTTTCCGCCTCTGCCGAATCAACCGAAGAATCGCCTTCTTGGGTTGATCAACAGCACACGAATGTGAAGAGTACGTTACACAGTTGGTCGAACAGTATTGACGACTGGTTTGGCGAACCGGACCCCGATAAACCCGCCTCGGCTAACTTGCGTATTATCTTGGATAACGAATGGAACCGCTACGACGGCTACTCCATCAAACCGCGCATACGCGGTAAAATTCGCCTTCCAACCCTCAAAAAACACGTCAGTGTAGTATTTGGTGACGAAGATTTGGATAACCAAGCGCGCGATAAAAACCAACTTCACCGCAACTATAAAGAGCCTATCAAAGACGATAAAAAATATGACAGTAAACAGGCGCGCGATGACAATGCATCCTTAGCTTTGCGTTGGTCTGATGGGATTAAAAATTTAGGAATAGATACAGATCTTGATTTAGGGGTTCGTTCCGGAGCCGATATTTTTGTTCGTTTAAAATTAAGCAAAGTTTGGCAACATGATGAGCAGTTCAGCACCCGTTTAGAGCCGATTTATCGTTACGGAATTAATAGTAAACACTATTTTCGTATCAACTTAGAAAATAAGTTTGATGAGAACGAAAAACGTTTTATCAATAACCACACTTATATTGAATATACCCATGATCAGGATGAACAAACTGTTTGGGGTAACAGCCTATATCGTCAACATAACTATTCAAACCATAAACAGCTTAATTATGGCTTGTTTTTTGGCGGTGATATCAATGGTAAACAACCGGAACTCGATTATTACGGGCCTTTTATCAACTGGCGTCAACCTATTTTACGTCAATGGTTTTTTATCCAACCGGAGCTGCATTACTACAACGATAAAAATAGTGATCGTTCACACCATATCGGCGCTTTCTTACGTTTAGAAGCGATTTTCTAAATTCAACAAGCGGTCGTTTCAGGCAAATTTTTTGCAAATTATTGCGCCAAACCGACCGCTTGCGCTTTTCCAACATACTATTTATCTCTAAAATATCAACATGATTTCCAGCCATAAAAATACATAAAATCAATGACAAATACCGCTCAACATACGCCTGATGGCTAGGGCTATGTTTATTGATTTACAAGGGTTCGCGCGCATTAAAAATAAAAAGCTACATAATAACCTACATTTATGTAGCTTTTATTGTTTAAGGAATCGAATTATCTTTGATAGGTTTGAGTGAAATACCCGATAGTTTTGTCTATAATACTTGGGTATTTAGTCCAGTCTATGTTTAGTATAAACTTACTTTTGCACTTTTCAAGACGTCTATTCATTTTTAGTTTTAAATTTCGATTCTCCTTTATATCACCATTCACTTTAGTTTGTAGATATGATTTAACAGCTAAAGGAAGACTTTTCTCCTCTTTTATGTAAGGAAGAAAATCCTTAAATTTAGACGCTATTTTCTTTCTTCTATAAATAAGAACCCTATTAAACGGATTTTCTAAAACTGAAACCTCGGATAGTAAAAGTGGTTGTTTGTATGGTGGTTTTATTCTTAATTCTAAGCGAGTAATGCTCTGTTTAATGTGCTTTCTCTTAACTATCAGGTTATTCTGACAAACATCTTCAACTTCTTGAACTTTTAGTTTCTCATATACTAAAAGATAAGAACTAGAACGTTTAGAACCAATAGCATAGTTGTTCTTACAATCATCTTCGTTATCTAGAAAATTTCGTCCTGTCTTGACATTAGGTATTGAAAAATAAAAATTTCTTAGAAATTGCTTGCTATATATATCAAGAGTAAGATCAATTCTAGTTACTCTGCTATTTTGTAACAGCATATCAATAACCTCTCTCCCAATATGTTTTCTTAACCATTTGATCACATTAGGTATATCATTGTTTCTTGTATATTGTGGGGACAATTCGAATCTAACTCTTGGCTCATTAAGTTTTCTTGGAAAATCGTAAGATAATAGCAAATAAAAATCAGGATTTTTCATAGAAGTAATTTTCATACCATAGCGGTAATGTTTAACTTTTATGCTACGAACCTCATAGTTGCTAGATTTGACCTGTTTTAAATTATCAAGTCTTTTGTATACGTCCCAAAATTTTTCGGCGGGTGTTATCTCTGATATAAAAGATAGTTTATCTATTCCCATATAGATAGGATATTTTTTAAAAGATCCTACACAGATAAAGTTATTTTTTCTATAGATAGCCTTTTTGTTTATACACATAGTATTTACCATAGCCATTTCCCCTAGTTAGTAGTGTTATTCAATAAATATGCTTGTAACGTGCTAATAGAGTGATTAGAGCTTGAATTACACGCACATTCTCTATTTACAATCCATTCATCAATTTCCTCTTCTAGCCACGCAACTGCTCTAAATGACAGTTTTTTGGGCTGTGGAAAATTAGATGTTTTGATCAGGCGGTATATAGTTGATTTAGATAACGTTGTTTTTGCCATTACTTGGCTTAGTTTGATCAGTTTCATAAAAACCTCATTCGTTACCAAAGGGCGGAATTACCCTTTGCGAGGTTTTCTTTACAGAGAAATGTTTAGCTCTTAAGTTAGCTGACAGTCAGCAATAAATAACCTAAAATAACTGACTGTCAGCTCTATTAATCAAATTACTGACGGTCAGTTATTTTAAGGAGGAAAAATGCGTACTAATTTAATTGGGCAAACAAGAAAACAAAAGAGAAATTGTGAAGAGCAACAACGTAGAAGAGATTCGATCAAGGAACGCTTTCCTAAGACGGTTACATTCCATACTTATGAAGATATTGCAGAAAAAATAGCTAAGCAACAGATCAAGATCGCAAAAGCCTTTGAGCTGGTAGATGAAAAAATAAGGCAAGTTGAGATCAAGTCCCTAGCGATTACTTACTATGTTTATACTTATAGAAATAGAGATAAATTAAGAGTATTAAGGAAAATTTACAGAAATGTAGCTAAGAAAAATATGACGCTAAATAAATTATTAAAATTATTAGATGATAAGTGTCCTCTTGAAGAAAAGAAATGGAGTCGAGAAATTCTACTTGATCATTTATTCTTTAGGGAGGAAAGAAATAAAAAATAGTGAATTAGGTAAAATTTCAGAGATCTTTACGCTATTTATGCCACAACTATCAAAAAGAGTTAGTTTTTCGTTATCGTAACCTTTTATTAAACTCCAATGGTAATTGGTTGAAAATAATACTATTGTGTTAGGTTGGCTTGCTAGATGAGAAGATATAAGTAAAGGCATTTTTGTGTGTCTTCTTATGTTGGGATACTCTATTTTTATCTGTTTATATATTTTAGTGGTATGATTTAACAGATATTTCATCTGGTGAAGATCTAACCCACTAGTGAGCAGATCATAAACACCCCAATTATTCATATAAGCAAGAAGTAGTTCATTAAATAGAGGTTTACGCTTTATTTTCTTATTTGATACAAAATAAACAGCATTGACAATGCTATAAATTCCACACAAACAGTCAAGTTCACCTTGTTGTAATGCTTTCATATTAAAATAAATTTAACCTTATATATCAATATGTTAGCATAAGTTAAACTATCTACAAAACAGTTTCTAGGAAGACTAAAAGACCACGTTTTTTATCAGCACTAAGACGATCTAAATGTGTGTTTAGCCTATTTTGAACACTATCTTCGGAAATTGGTATAAATTTCCGTTTATCGTTACTTTTAAGGTCAGATATGCAATCAATAAAGAACCAGCCAATTTCAGTATTTAATGCCACTGCAATTTCAACCAAATGAGCAACATTGATTTTATTTTCTCCTCGCTCATAACGAGATAGTTGCTGTTGAGCTATGCCTATTTTTTCAGATAGCTCTGCGGCACTAAATCCAAGCTCTTTTCTCTTCTGTTGAATTCGTTTTCCTATCAATCTATCCGTTTCTGTTACTGAAAGTTTCGACATTACTCAAGCCCTAAATCATCTTTTATTGCTATTTTGTAACTGTTTTACTCTTTCAAAAATATCGGTTATAGTATCTTTAGATTAATTTGTTTAATTAAGGATTTATATGCAACATACATTTACATTAATTCATTGGTTTGGTCCATTTACGCTTGATGAAGTCATAAATTCAGATTGGGGAAGAGAAAAAGGACTATATATTGCAACAGGGAAAACTAAAGGAAGTAGATCTGATAGCTCTATTCAGTATTGCGGTATTACTGATAGACCATATTCTAATCGTTTTAAAAACCACGATACACTTCCTAACATTACTCGTGAGTTACAGATTTGGCTAGGCGATGTTGTTGTTTCTCCATATCCAAGTAGGAATAGTACAAAATTAAAAGAACCTGAAAGACTACTTACTTATTATTTAGATTTTGAACTTAATCTTTTAAACAAGAAAAATCTTAATTCAAAGCCTGAAATTGGAACCCTAGTAAATTATTGGTTTAAGAAAGATAGAACACTTAGAGCTAGAAAGCCTATTGAAATGAATGACTTGCCTGATGTCATTTCTTGGGACGGAGAGGTATTTCGCTCAGGTAAGTTAAGTATCCACTATGACGATTATGAGTAATCTCATATGCAATTATTAGAAGATTTAGATATTGTTGCCGAGTATGAAGAATACGAGGAAGGTAGTGATAAATCCTATTGGGATAAGCCATATCCTTGTTGGATAACATTTAATGCTGAAACAAAAGAGTTAAGTATTAAGTTTGAATATGAACAAGATAATGACAAACCCAATACCTACATTACATTCTATGGAATACAAGATCCAATGAATCCATCTGAGTTTGAGCTAGTATCAAATAAACCTGATATTGATAATGCCACGATATGGTTAGAATCTTCTTTTGATGGTGAGTTTTGGTATTTTGATGGTTTTATTGATGAAGAACCTTATACTGAAAATATCAATGGTATATTAGTTGAAAAGCAAGAGCGTAGAGCAATTTTTATTAATCAAATTGATTCTTGGGAAAAGGATTATTAAAGATGTAAATGATGTATTTTTAGGGGCTGTTTATCCAGAGGTTTTTTATGTTTTCAAATAATTTACGCTTACCGATAGATTTATTAACAAAACATTATAATGTGCAGTTGCCGGATATGGAGGAGGTATTATCTACATTCGGTATCACAAATACCAAGATCAGCTACGATGTTGGTCCTGTAGTCACGACTTACAATATTAAATTAGAACTAGAGAGCTTAGAAAAAAACGTCATCAATCAACTTTCAGATCCTATAAAATGGGCTGAATTATTGAATGTTCGAGCAGTGCGAATGCTCCCCAATGATTTCGGCACACTTTCTTTAGAAAGTCCACACAATAATCGTCATATCATTTCACTTAAAGATGTAATCTGTTCTGAAGGGTTTATCGATGGCAATGCTAAACTACCGATTGCTTTAGGCTTAGATCCAAAAGGTGAACCTGTTGTGATTGATTTAGCCAAAGTTCATCATTTATTGATTGGAGGAGCGACTGGTGCAGGAACATCAGTTTGTATCCACACTATTCTTATCAGTTTATTATCAAAATTAGATGAAGAACGGCTTAAATTGATGTTAATTGATCCGAAAGTTGTTGAATTATCTCCTTACAATGATATCCCACATCTCATCACGCCAGTTATCACAGATATGCATAAAGCTACTCAAGCCTTGAAATGGTGTGTTGATGAAATGGAACATCGTTATCAGCTTTTATCATTATGGGGAGTGCGAAATATCGAAAGTTATAATCAAAAAATTAGCCGTTTAAATGAGGTAGGCATAGCTAAAGATACATTTAATCCATTTTCCTATATTGTTATCGTTATTAATGAATTTGCCGATTTAATGATGGTAAAGGGTAAACTCGCTGAAGAATATATTGTGCGTATCGCACAAAAAGCAAGAGCGGTAGGAATTCATTTAATTCTAGCAACACAACGCCCTAAGCCTGATATTATGACAGGTACAATTAAAGTGAATATTCCTAGTCGTATTGCATTTACAGTAACAGATGCTGCGGATTCTCGTACCATTCTTGATGAGTATGGAGCGGAAACATTGTTAGGTCGAGGTGATATGCTATATTTTGGTGCTGGCTCTCCATCTTTAACCCGTATTCACGGTGCTTTTGTTAGTGATGAAGAAATTGTTGCTATAACTGATTTCTGGCGTATGTGTGGGCAGCAGCCTCAATATCAAGAAAATATCTTTACTGAAAATGTATTATCATCAGTTAAGGATGATCTTGATCCTTTATTTGATGATGTATGCAAATTCGTGATTGAAACAAAAGCCACTACAATCTCAGCTATTCAGCGCAACTTTAACATTGGTTTTAATCGTGCTGCTCATATTATGGATCAGCTTGAGGCAGAAGGGATAGTATCAGAACCATTAAAATCGGGAAAACGAGAGTTACTCATAGAAAAAAATTAAAGTAATAGGCAGGAAACTGCCTATTTTTCAATTACTAAATCATCTAAATAATCAGCCCATTTCTGTAGCCAAAAGCGACATTCTTTATCATAACTATGTAAGTTATACGTCCCTTCAATTCCTTTCTTTGAATGCCCCAAAATAGCTTCTCCAACTTCATTTGGGCAACCTAAACGAGCTAAGCCTGTACGCACAGTTCTACGTAAATCGTGTGGCGACCAATGTTCAATATCTAACATAAGTCCACTTTTCCGCAGAACCCAAGTTCTTTCTGTTAGATATTTTTGTTGAATTGGCTTTTCCTGTAATCGCATTTGGAACAGGTATTTTGTCGAACGGTCAAACGTTTTTATTAATTCTACCGCTTGAGTAGATAGCTGAACATAACGTGAAGTACCAGTTTTTGTTTCTCTCAAAAAAATAGTTTTCATTTCTAAATCAACGTCATCCCACGCTATTGCGCAAATTTCTCCTGTTCGACATCCTGTGAGTAATGTAAGTAAAAAAACATTTTGGATTTTTTCTGTTAAACGAGATTTTTTTATCCATTTCAAGAATATACTAAGTTCCCTATGATCAAATGCCCGAGTTCCACGATTATTGGTTAGCTTAACAGCACTCATTTTTAACGTTTCTTTTGCTAAGAATGCAGGATTAACAAAGTTTTCATCAAACTTATCTAATCCTATCGCAAAACGGTAAGCAGAAGCCCATTCACGAAGAACATTACCTGCTTGAACATTGGCTCCCCTTTCATTTACAATTCTCAAGATATGTTCAGCAATTTCTTTTCTCGTCATAGAAGAAGCTAACCTATCACCAAAAGGAATAACAACATCATTATGTAAGGTTCTGCGAACTTCATCTTGCCCTTTGGGTTTTCTCGCCCCTGCTATCAAACGACCATTTTCACTATAGTGATCTTCTATATATTGTGATAAATAGAGTTCAATAAGATCTTTAACGTAAAACTGCTTTTGCTGTTCTTTATTTGCTTGCTCTTTCTTGTAGGCTTTTAATTCTATTGCAGGACAACGACCTGCAAGCCGAATATGCTTCAATTCTTTAAGCTGTTTTCTTGCTTCTGCTAAACTAACAGCAGGAAATGAGCCAATTTTTATTTGAGTAAGTTTTTGGGTTATCGGGCTTGAATAACGATAGAAAAAGGTTTTTACACCGGTCTTTCCACAGGTAACTCTTAAACCTGAATACTCTCCAATATCGGCTTTATCTGGATCTTTGGGTTTCATCATCTCAATAGTTTTTGTCGTTAATGGCTTTTTTATATCATTACTCATAAAATAGCTCCTTAAAAGAAAAGTACTTATTTGTGTATATATATTATACTATGGGTTATAACAACCTACAAACAAACCTATATTTAAGCATAGGTTTTAATAAGACTTTATGAAACTCTGAGAAACTTCGCGAAACTATAATTTTAAGTAAAATCATTTAATATCAATGAATTAAGAAGAATAACAAGATGAATTTAAACGAAAAAATATCACAACACACCCCAATGATGGCGCAATATCTTCAACTTAAAGCCCAAAATCCGGATATTCTACTGTTCTATCGAATGGGAGATTTTTACGAGCTGTTTTACGATGATGCGAAAAAAGCATCGGCATTGTTAGATATTTCTCTGACCAAACGCGGGCAATCGGCGGGTGAGCCGATTCCGATGGCGGGCGTGCCTTATCACGCGGTTGAAGGCTATTTGGCGAAGTTGGTGGCGCTGGGGGAATCCGTTGCGATTTGTGAACAAATCGGTGATCCAAACACAAGTAAGGGGCCTGTTGAGCGTAAAGTTGTGCGGATTGTCACGCCGGGTACGGTAAGCGATGAGGCTCTTCTTCCGGAGCGCCAAGATAACCTTGTGGCTTGTGTTTATCAGGAAAAAGGTATTTTTGCGTTGGCTACGTTGGACATGAGTTCCGGGCGTTTTTTGATTTGTGAATTACCGAATAAAGAAATGCTTTCTGCCGAATTACAGCGCACACAGCCGGCGGAAATTCTCTATCCGGAAGATTTCAACGAAATGCATTTACTTGAAAGTTACAAAGGGCTGCGCCGTCGTCCGATTTGGGAATTTGAACTGGTTACTGCCGTTCAGCTATTAAACCGCCAATTCGGTACTAAGGATTTAACCGGCTTTGGTGTTGAAAAAGCGGTTATCGCCCTGTGTGCGGCAGGTTGTTTGTTGCACTATGCGCAAGAAACCCAACGCATCGCTTTGCCGCATATCAACGCGATTCATCTTGCACAAAACAGTGAAACCGTGCTTTTGGATGCGGCGACCCGGCGTAATTTGGAACTCACAACAAACCTTGCCGGCGGAACGGAACATACCCTTGCGGCGATATTGGATAAATGCGTTACGCCGATGGGTAGTCGTTTGTTAAAGCGTTGGATTCATCAGCCGATTCGAGATCAGGTTAAGCTTACCAATCGTCAGCAAATTATTGCGACGTTGCAGCAAAATGAGCGAATTGAGTCGTTGCAACCCTTGTTGCAACAAGTGGGCGATATGGAGCGGATTTTGGCTCGTGTGGCGTTACGTACTGCCCGCCCACGCGATTTAACCCGTTTACGTACGGCGCTGGCGCAAATTCCCGAAATTGCAAAACTTTCGCAAAATCTGACCGCTTGTTTGGATAAAACCCTCACTCAGCTGAGCGATTTTTCCGATCTGCATGAACTGTTGGAACAGGCGATTATCGATAATCCGCCGCAATTAATTCGCGATGGCGGAGTCATTGCCGAAGGTTACAACGCCGAGTTAGACGAATGGCGCGATCTTGCCGACGGTGCGACTAAATTTTTAGACGATCTGGAAGCGCGTGAGCGTGAAAAAACCGGAATCGATACGCTAAAGATCGGTTTTAATGCGGTACACGGTTTTTATATTCAGATTAGCCAAGGTCAAACATATAAAGCGCCGATTCACTATGTACGCCGCCAAACCCTGAAAAATGCCGAGCGCTATATTATTCCGGAATTGAAGACTTACGAAGATAAGGTGCTTAAAGCAAAAGGTGCGTCTTTAGCGTTGGAAAAACAACTTTACGAAGAATTGTTCGACAAATTATTGCCGTATCTTGCCCAATTACAGCTTGCCAGCCTTGTTTTAGCGGAACTTGATGTGCTTACCAATTTGGCGGAACGTGCTGACAGTTTGAATTATGTTGCGCCGAATTTCAGTCCCAAGCGGGGAATTCATATCAAAAACGGTCGCCATCCGGTGGTCGAGCAGGTATTGAAAGAGCCATTTATTGCCAACCCGGTAGTGTTAAGTCCGCAACGCCATTTACTGATTGTCACTGGTCCGAATATGGGCGGTAAAAGTACTTATATGCGCCAAATTGCGTTAATTACATTGATGGCGTATATCGGTAGTTTTGTACCGGCGGAAAGTGCGGAAATTGGTCCGATTGATCGTATTTTTACCCGAATAGGCGCTTCGGATGATTTAGCTTCAGGGCGTTCAACCTTTATGGTGGAAATGACAGAAATGGCAAATATTTTGCACCAATCCACCGAAAATAGTTTGGTGTTGGTTGATGAAATCGGACGCGGAACTTCAACGTATGACGGTTTATCGCTAGCGTGGGCGTGTGCCGAATGGTTGGTGAAGAAATCACAATCACTCACGCTGTTTGCCACGCACTATTTTGAGCTAACGAGCCTTCCGAGTCAGTTAAAAGGCGTGGCAAATGTGCATTTAGACGCTATAGAACATAACGACACCATCGCCTTTATGCACGCGGTGCAGGAAGGGGCGGCAAGTAAAAGTTACGGCTTGGCGGTGGCTGCTTTAGCCGGTGTTCCGAAGCAAGTTATTCAACTTGCTAAACAGAAGTTGGGGCAGTTAGAGCAGATTTCTCAGCAGACGACCCAGTTAAGCGACGGCCCGCAACAAGATTTACTATTTAATGCCAATTTGCAAAAAAATCACGAAAACCGACCGCTTGTAGAACCGTCGAAAGTGGAGTCGGCATTACAGCAGATTGATCCTGATGAACTTACGCCGAAGCAGGCGTTGGAAGCGCTATACCGTTTAAAAAATTTGCTTTAATTTATCCGTTATTACTTACAACTAACACTTAAATAAGGAAACAAAAATGAAAAAAATTATCGGCGCATTATTTATGTTATCGGCGGTCAGTGTTGCCGTAGCTAAAGAGGTCAATATCAAAATTTTAGGAACATCGGACGTTCACGGGCGTGTTGTGCCGTGGAGCTATGGTGCGGACGTCGAAGACCGTTCAGGCTCTTATGCGCAAATTGCAACCTATGTGAATGATGTGCGTAAAAACAACAAAAATGTATTGTTAGTTGAAGTGGGCGATGCGATTCAAGACAACCAAGTGGAAGTCTTTGCTAAAACGCCGGAATACGCCAAA